>CBFHHG010000010.1:0-40539 GCA_965655585.1 Candidatus Arcticimaribacter sp.
AAATACACCTTTAAGGTTCAAGAAAACGCGTATGGACATCCACTCGCCTACAACAACCAAATCAGGCCATTTGTCTCCGTTGTAATCCATCCATTGAGCATCTGTAATAATGCCTAGATTCTTTAACGCTGGCTGCGGAACTTCTACAAAAGTCCCTTTCCCATCTGACTGAAATAAAAAACCATCTCCTAGCGTTCCATAAATCATTTCTTTAAACTGCTCACCAATAAAAATATCATCATAACCGTCCAAATTAAAATCTTTCGTTGCGACAACACCAGAACCTATAGATCGATCCGATCCTATTGCTCCTTTTTTGTAATAGAATTTTCCTTCGATATTTTCATAAAATGCGTCATCTAGAAGAGGAGAAAATTTTGAAAATGCCCTACCTCCGTGTGCCAAAACTAGATCTAAATCGCCGTCGTTATCAGGATCAAAAAATGCTGCATCTACTACCTCCGAACGCTTTGTTTTTTCAAAGGGATCAGAAACAACATCATATCCTCCGTCAGAATTTGAGAGCTGCAATACTGCGGTTTGATTTTTTGCTCCTCCAATAAACACATCATCTATTCCGTCATTATTAATATCGGCAACTGCAAGAGCAGGTCCCAAATTACTGCTCATTTGCGGAACCAACCGTTCGCGATTGAAGTCGACATAATTGTTTTCATTATGCTTATAAGTAAAGGCTTTAGCTTGCGCAAAAATTTGTTTTTCTTTTCCGCTCGATATAGGTCGGTACATATTTCTACGTTCACTTGGTGATAAAGTGTGTAGTTTATTTGACACTAGATCAAAAAAAGTTTCAGTAGTTCCATCGGGCCAAATAACTTGTAAACTGTCTATGTGTTTTTGATTTCCAATTCCCAGATGCAGTCGATGAGGAACCGAAGACTGAAATCCTTTGGAAGGAAAGTGTTCCACTACCTGTGGAGGACGGGATAGTGTATGTGCTATGATTTTTGTACCAATAAGAGAGGTGTTTTGGGTGGTCGATTTAAATTGTATTTGCAAACTTCTGTTGACTAAAGTATCTAGGGTATTCTCGTAAACAAAAGCAGGCATATTGACATTATTAATGATCAAATCCAAATCGCCATCATTATCTAAATCTGCATAAGCACTTCCGTTGCTGAAAGTAGGTTCCTCGAATCCCCAAGCCGATTCCATATCAGTGAACCGAAAATCACCTTCATTTTTGAATACCTTATTGGCAACAGCTTCAGAAGGCATGATGTCAATAAGATTTTTGATCACTTGATCATCATTCTTGATCATCGAGCGGACTGACTCTTCATTTGCCATATGATTGAGGTAATCCCGATCAAGAAGATCTTTGTATATACCATTAGATATAAAAACATCTTTCAGGCCATCGTTATCCATATCAAAGATCAGGGAAGCCCAACTCCATTCTGTAGCAGCTAGATCAGACATTCTACTGATCTCAAAAAATCCAGCTTCCGTATTGCGTTGCAGTGCATTTCTTGGAAATTGGTGGTAGTATCCATTATTAATTTGAAGCTGATATTTATCCCAAGAATCGTAAATAGCCTTAGTTTTTTTTCGCTCCAGACTAGCAGGCAACATCTCTGTTACAATCAAATCGCTTCTTAAGTCATTGTCTAAGTCGGCAGCATCTGCGCCCATAGACCCTTTAGAAAGAGCTGTAAAATGTTCTTCAACTTGTTCTGTAAAACCACCCTTTTGATTATTTAAATAATAGTAATCACGTTCAAAAAAGTCGTTTGATATATAAAGATCGGGCCAGGTATCGTTATTAAAATCACTCAGGGTTATTCCTAACCCAAAACCTATGGCGCTTGAATAAATATTCGCCTCCTCAGATTTGTCCTTAAAAACTCCATTAACATTAAGTAAGAATTTATTACCGTTGTTATTCGCATCTGGTATTGTTCGCTGATCTTTAATTAGATCATAGCCTCCAACCGAACGGATCGAATTGTTGAGTAAATAACAGTCTAAGTCACCATCACGATCCGCATCAAAGAATGCAGCCTGAACTGATAGCCCAGTTACATCTAAACCGTAAGCCTTTGAAGATTCCGTAAACGTTAAATCCCCATTGTTTATAAAAAGTTCATTATTCCGATGAGTACCGCCTGGTTTTCCAGATTTACAAACATATAGGTCTAAAAAACCATCGTGATTAAGGTCAACAAAAGTCGATCCCGAAGACCAAACTTGTTCGCAACCTACACCCGCTGATTGTGTAATGTCTTTGAATTTAAAATTACCCTGATTAAGGTAGAGTTTGTTTCCGACAATATTCCCTGTAAAGAAAAGATCTAAAAGTCCGTCATTATTAATATCGCCAACTGCAACACCTGCGCCATTATAGAAGTTTCTATAGGTATAGGGATTGAATTCTTCGGTATAAGTTAATTTATTTATAAAACCAATTCCGGTTTGATCGGAAGTTTTTTTTATAAATAAAGCTCCTGAATTAGAGGTACAACCTATGCAAAAAAGAAAGAGTAAAGACACTATGGGGCAGCGCATTATTATTTTTTTTATAAAGTAATAAAAAATAATCATCCAAAAAATAAGAATAGTCTTTTTAAATAATACAAATCGCAGTTTGAACATGGTTTACTGTTAATTATATTAAAAATTAACCCCTTTTTTATACCTACAGCACTATGGCATTATTGACTGTGTCTATAGAGAGTTGTAACCCCTTCCTGATTCAGTCTGAAAATACCAACTCAAATATTTAAAAATTAGCAACGCAAAAAAAATGTATTAAAAAGATTTTTGCTGTTCTATCACTTAATTACGAAATCCTTTTCGTTTTACAGTTTTCATCTGTATATTGCCTCATTATACCTGAAAATGAAAAACCTAACTTTAAAAGACATTGCGACAGCATTAAACATCTCAGTTACAACGGTATCTAAGGCCCTTAAAAACTACCCTGATGTTAGCGTAAAAACCAAAGAACGTGTAAAAGCTTATGCTGAAAAAGTGAATTTCACACCCAATTCTTTTGCTGCCTATCTAAGAACTCACGAATCAAAGACGGTTGGAATTGTTATACCCCGACTGAATCATTTTTTCTTCAGCAGTATTTTAAGAGGGATCATATCAGAAGCAGAAAAACATGAATACATGACATTCATTTTGTGCTCTGATGAATCTTATGAGCTTGAGAAAACTCAAATCCAACGACTACTCAATAAAAATGTGGATGGTATTTTTCTTTCTATTGCGGATAAAACGCATGACTTAACCCATATTCAAAACATTATGGAAAGGGACACTAATTTGATTATTTTCGATAAATACTCCAAGCTGACGCCCTGCTCTAGTGTCGTAATTAATGACCGAAAAGCTGCCTATACGGCTGTAGAACATCTGATCAAAAAAGGGAAAAAACGCATTGCTCACTTTAGAGGGCCCCTTCTTCCTCAAAATTCAATTGACCGTTTCTTAGGATACAGGCAGGCACTGGAAGAAAATGGATTGGAATTTGACAAAGATTTAGTTTTTATATGTGATGGAATAAGTGACTCAGAAGGTTATGATCATATGCAACAGATCTTAGATGAAAAAATAGATGTAGATGCTGTGTTTGCAATGGCCGACCTTCCAGCAATAGGGGCTATAAAATGCCTACTTGAAAACAAGGTGCAAATTCCAGAAGAGATAGCCGTAATGGGTTTCAGCAACTGGCTCATCTCTTCTCTTATCACCCCTTCGTTGAGCACTATTGATCAACCTGGAGAGTTGATGGGGCGTAAAGCTTTTCAAGTTTTCCTCGATGAACGTGATGCCAAAAAAAGAAAAGAACCAGTGGTCTACCAGAAATATGAAATAGAAACGACCTTAATTGAACGAAAATCTACTTAAGCGGTTTCAGAAATTCAATGTTTCTTGTCAACCCTTCGAGTTTGGTTCTTTTAACGGCACTCTCTTTAAACACTTTCTGAAATGTTTCAGCGGTTAACTCACTCCAATCGCTCGATGTCATCTGAAGTAGTTCGGGATGTGGATTAAATAAGGGCTCTTGATGTGGTTTTGAAAATTTATTCCAAGGACACACATCTTGACACACATCACAACCAAACATCCAATCATCCAATTTGCCTTTAAATTCAGTGGGTAAAGCATCTTTTAATTCAATAGTGAAATAGGATATACACTTACTGCCATCCACTTGATACGGATTTGTAATTGCCGCTGTTGGGCAAGCGTCTATACAAGCAGTACAACTTCCACAATGATCCGTTACGGGACGATCTGGCTCCAATTCGAGATCCAAAATCAATTCAGCAATAAAGAAAAAAGAGCCTACTTGTTTGGATAGTAAATTACTGTTTTTCCCAATCCAACCTAAACCGGATTTTGCTGCCCAGGCCTTATCCATTACGGGTGCTGAATCTACAAATACACGCCCATCAACTGCACCAATTTGACTCTTGATTCGTGATAATAATTCTTTGAGCTTATCTTTGATTACAAAATGATAATCCTTCCCATAGGCATATTGAGATATTTTAGGCGCCTTGGGGTCGGTTTGCTTTTCTGGGTTATAATAATTAAGTGTTAAAGAAACAACACTTTTAGCTCCTGGAACCAATAGCGTAGGATCGAGGCGCTTATCGAAATGCTTTTCCATATACCGCATTTCTCCTTGCTGGTTCGTTTTTAACCAATGCTCTAGGCGAGGAGCTTCGGCTTCTAAAAATTCTGCCTTTGAAATGCCACAAGAAAGGAATCCTAAGGCTAAAGCTTGCTCCTTAATCCATTGTGCATTTTTGGTTGCAGTACTTTTCATTTTTAAAACAACCCCTCTTGTGTATCTTTAATTCTCCCGAGGTGCTTATATGCCAAAGCGGTTACTTCTCTCCCACGTGGAGTTCGAACAATAAAGCCTTGTTGAATCAAAAAAGGTTCGTAAACTTCTTCAATAGTTTCTCCATTTTCGGAAACAGCGGTTGCAAGGGTTGTAATTCCAACTGGGCCACCTTTGAATTTATCGATCAGGGTGGTTAGGATCTTATTATCCATCTCGTCCAATCCATTGGCATCTACCTGCAATGCTTTTAAGGCATATCGTGTGATTTCAAGGTCAATGGTACCATTCCCTTTTATCTGAGCAAAATCACGTACTCTTCGCAACAAACTGTTGGCTATCCGAGGGGTTCCTCTGCTTCTACCAGCAATCTCAATGGCAGCAGTTTCAATTATAGGAACCTGAAGAATCTCTGCTGATCGTTGTAAGATGGTCGCAAGTAATTCGGTACTGTAATATTGTAAACGACTGCTGATACCAAATCGGGCACGCATGGGCGCAGTCAAAAGACCTGAACGTGTAGTCGCTCCAACAAGGGTAAACGGATTCAAATTGATCTGAACTGTTCGCGCATTTGGGCCAGTTTCGATCATGATATCGATCTTGTAGTCTTCCATGGCAGAATATAGATACTCTTCAACTATAGGACTTAAACGATGTATTTCATCAATAAAAAGAATGTCTCTTGGCTGCAAGTTGGTTAACAAACCGGCTAAATCGCCTGGCTTATCTAAAACGGGGCCCGATGTCATTTTAAACCCTGCTTCCAGTTCGTTGGCCAAAATATGGGCTAAGGTAGTTTTTCCTAAACCCGGAGGACCATGGAATAGGGTGTGATCCAAAGCTTCTTCTCTTTGATTCGCAGCTTCAACAAAAATCTTAAGATTCTCAAGAATGGCTTCTTGACCTGCAAAGTCATCAAAACTTAGAGGTCTTAATGCTTTATCAATATCCTGTTCTTCGGGTGTAAAATGTTCGTTACTGGGATCTAAATTTTCATTCATTTTAACAAATATAGTGGAAATCCTAAAGTAAAAAGAGCTTCGAACAAGCTTAAAAAAAAAGAGACGCAAATGCGTCTCTTTTTTTTATTCTGTAGTTGTTGCTTAATGCTGCAACTCCTCTTCCCCTTCTTTTAAAGGAACAGTCTGAGAAACCCAATCTTCTTCTTGACCTGGTTTTGAATAATCATAAGCCCAACGATGCACTTCTGGAATAGCTCCTGGCCAGTTTCCGTGCATATGTTCTACTGGAGTAGTCCATTCCATTGTATTCGATTTCCAAGGGTTTTGTTCTGCCTTCTTTCCATAAAATATACTGTGGATAAAGTTATACAAGAAAACCAATTGAGCAGCTCCAGCTATAAGAGCAAAAATGGTTATTACAACATTAATATCAGCGATATCATCGAAGTATGGGAATGCTGTATTGGTATAGTAACGTCTTGGTAAACCTGCCATACCGATAAAGTGCATTGGGAAGAATACGCCATAAGCACAAACAGCTGTTACCCAGAAATGGAAATAACCGAGATTCTTGTTCATCATCTTTCCAAACATTTTCGGGAACCAGTGGTATACACCAGCAAAAAGACCATACAGTGCAGATATACCCATTACCAAGTGGAAATGCGCTACAACAAAGTACGTATCATGAACATTTATATCCAGTGTACTATCTCCTAGGATAATACCGGTTAATCCACCCGAAATAAAGGTAGAAACCAAGCCAATTGAAAAGAGCATTGCTGGGTTTAATTGCAAATTTCCTTTCCATAAGGTTGTTATGTAGTTGAATGCTTTTACAGCAGAAGGGATAGCAATCAATAAGGTTGTAAAAGTAAATACGGATCCAAGGAATGGATTCATACCCGAGATAAACATATGGTGTCCCCAAACGATGGTAGACAAAAATGCGATTGCAATGATCGAAGCAACCATGGCACGATAACCAAAAATAGGCTTACGTGAATTTGTTGCAATGATTTCTGAAGTGATCCCTAAAGCGGGTAGCAATACAATATATACTTCAGGGTGTCCTAGAAACCAAAAAAGGTGTTCGTATAAAACAGGGGAACCTCCTTGGTAATGCAGTACTTCTCCTTGAATAAAAATATCCGACAAGAAAAAGGATGTACCAAAACTACGGTCCATAATTAATAACAAAGCTGCTGAAAGTAAAACCGGAAACGAAACAACACCAATGATAGCGGTTACGAAAAAGGCCCAAATGGTTAAAGGTAATCTAGACATAGACATTCCTTTAACTCGAAGGTTAATTACGGTTACGATATAATTTAGTGATCCTAATAAGGAAGAAGCAACAAAAATAGCCATTGAAACTAACCATAAAGTCATCCCCAAACCAGAACCCGGTTGCGCTTGCGGAAGGGCACTGAGCGGTGGATAAATTGTCCAACCAGCTGCTGCAGGTCCTGCTTCTACAAAGAGAGAAGCGATCATGATTACACTCGATAAAAAGAATAACCAAAACGAGATCATATTCAATAAACCAGAAGCCATATCACGTGCTCCAATTTGTAATGGAATCAAGAGGTTACTAAAAGTTCCACTCAAACCGGCGGTCAATACAAAGAACACCATGATGGTACCGTGAATGGTTACCAAAGCTAGGTATACATTAGGGTCCATAACGCCATCGGGCGCCCATTTTCCTAATAATACTTCGAAAATCCCAAAAGATTTTTCAGGCCATGCTAATTGTAAACGAAACATAAGAGACATCGCTATTCCGATGATTCCCATGAAAAGTCCCGTGATTAAATATTGTTTGGAGATCATTTTATGATCTTGACTAAAAATATATTTAGTCATAAAAGTCTCCTTATGATGATGCCCGTGATCCTCTTCATGATTGTGCTCTAGTGCTGACATATCTTTGTGTTTATTAAGTTAATTTATTGAATTACTTGAGCAAAAGTTTGCTGTTGGTCGATCCAAGCTTGATACTCTTCTGGTGTTTCAACAATGATCTTCATTTGCATATTGTAATGCGATGCACCACAAATTTTATTACATAATAAGATGTAGTCGAAAATATAAGGTTCTAAAGCTTCGTCTCCATTAGCAACCAACTCTTTGCTGTTTTCAGCTCTAATTTTATTGATTTTTTTCACTTTAGCTAGAACATCTGGATCACGACGCATATCGTCTGTAGTTGTAATGGGGGTAAAAGCAAATTCAGTAATCATCCCAGGGACACAGTTCATTTGAGCTCTAAAGTGAGGCATATAAGCTGAGTGAAGTACATCTTGTGATCGCATTTTGAAAATAATCTCGCGTCCAACGGGTAAGTGTAATTCTTGTACTACGATATCATCTAATCCGTTTGGATCAGTTGCATCGATACCGACAAGGTTCTTTCCATCAAAATCTTGTAAAAAACGAACATTTGCATCTCCAAGGACACCGTCGGCTCCAGAATAACGTGCTTTCCAATTAAATTGTTGCGCATATAATTCTACTACGAGGGCTTCATCGTTTTCTTCTACCGTCATGATGTTGGTCCAGGTATACAGTCCGTAAAGAATAAGACCCGCTAGAGTGATCACAGGAATAATAGTCCAGATGGCTTCTAGGCGGTTATTGTCTGCATAAAACAAAGCTTTCTTACCTGGTTCTCCTCTGTATTTGTAAGAAAAATAGTGGAGCAATGCTTGAGTAACCGTTTGAACAAAAAAGATCAATGCAAAAGAAATCCACATCAAACTATCGTAATCGCTTCCGTGTTCAGAGGCAGCAGCTGGTAAGAGTACATCTCCCCATTTCCAAAAAGAAAATAAGGTTAGGATATATAAGAATGCTAAAAAAGCAAACATCAATTTTCCTTGAATATCATTATCGCGGTCGTTGGCTACTTGAGTATTGTTTTTTGAGGGCTGAGACATCTCAAAAATTTTAGCTACTTGCCACAGGGATATAGCAATTAGAAAAAGTACCGTAAGGGTTAGTATTGCCGTCATTTATCTCTTTTCTATTAAATTTTTAATTAGTAATGAAAACGCTCACTCTCTCCCATATAAGGATCTCCTTTAGCGAGAAGTGGTGCCTTCGTTAATTCTGTAAATACTGTATATATGAATAAGCCCAAGAAGAATAAAAAGCCTCCAATTTCAGCAACGCCAATAAACCATTGATCTCCTACTGCCGAGGGCATAATCATATTGAATACATCTAAATAATGTCCTAAAATAATAACAATACCTGCCATGATGATGAAGTAGTTCGTACGCTTGTAGTCGCTATTCATTAATATCAATAAAGGGAAAACAAAATTCATGGCTACCATTCCGAAGAAGGTGATGTTGTAGTCTTCAATTCGTGTGATGAAATAAGTTACTTCCTCTGGAATGTTAGAGTACCAAATCAGCATGAACTGTGAAAACCATAAGTAGGTCCAAAATACGCTGATTCCAAACATGAATTTTCCAAGATCATGAATGTGACTGTCGTTTACGAACTCTAAATACCCTTGAGATTTAAGATAAATGGTAACCAAAGCAATTGCTGTGATTCCAGACACAAACATACTAGCAAAAACATACCATCCAAACAGGGTACTGAACCAGTGCGGGTCGATCGACATGATCCAATCCCACGACATAATAGATTCTGTAACGATATAAAAAACAAGAAATGCAGCAGAGATTCTAAAGTTTTTCTTGTGGTTAGAAATATCCGAAGCTTGATCTTGTGCCAAAGAAAATTTTCTAGAAAAGTATCGGTATAACGACCATCCTGCTAAAAAGAATACGGCTCTTCCTAAGAAAAAAGGAACATTTAAAAACGCTACTTTACCCGCAATTAACTTGTCATGAGCTACTACTTCTGGATCCATCCAAATGAATAAATGGTTGAAATGCATTCCTGATAAAGCAAGGATTACGATTACAATAATTCCACCCGGTAAAAGGTATCCTGTAATTCCTTCCATAACGCGATATAAAACTGGAGACCAACCCGCTTGAGCCGCACGTTGAATTGCATAAAATGCAAGAACCCCCAAAGGAATCATAAAAAAGAAAAAGGCTGCAACATATAGCGCTGCCCAAGGCTTATTTTGTAATTGGTGTAATAAGTGTTCGTCATGAGAACTATCGTGTGAACCTTCATCATGAGCGGTTTCAGCATGTGCTTCCTCTGCATGAGTTTCCTCTGCATGAGTGTCTTCGGCATGTGCTTCAGATGCTTCTTCATGATGTTCAGCAGCTTCACCATGGCCTTCGCCGTGATGTTCTGTGGCGACCATAGCCTTAGCCTCTGTTATGTTTTTAGGCGCGCCTAAAAAACCAAAGACCAACCCTATGAATCCTAAGATCATTAGGGCTCTGGCAATATTTTTGAGTTTATTTGGAAAAGTATACATAAATTTTATGCTATATTATTTAATAAGGTTTCCTCTTAATTCCATTACATGCTGTGCAATTTGCCAGCGTTCTGTTGCATTTACTTGACCTGCGTGCGATCCCATCGCATTTTTTCCATACATTAAAACATGGTAAATACTTCCTGGGTTGATATCTCGGTCAGCATAACTGGGGATCCCAAGAAATTTTTCACGGGTCATTAAAATACCCTGTCCGTCTCCTTTATTACCATGACAAACAGCGCAGTAAATACCGTACAATTCTTTTCCGTTGGCTTTATTCGCTTCAGTATCTTCTATAAGAGAAGTAAAATTTGCTTTAGCTGCTTCGTATCCTTCATTCGTGTCTGGATAATCGTAAGGCTGCCATCCTCTAGCAATAGACCCTTCGGCTGGTAATTGAGCTTCAATTCCATTGGCAAAAGCATCAGAATCTGCATATGCCTCATAACCAACAGGGACGTACATATTAGGAAAATACTGATAGTTTGGTTTGGTGTTATCTTGACAAGAACTTAAACCAAGTAAAAGGACACTACTAAGTGCTATATAAAGTATCTTTTTCATTATTCTTCGTGGTTTTGAGGGATGGTAATCTCGATTGCACCTGTCTTTTTCAACAATGCAGTTAGTTCTTCTTCATTTCCGTTGATTTCAACTTCCATTAAGAATTTATCATCTGTGGTCAAAGGGTTTGGATTTTCTGCTTCCTTAAAAGGCCATAACCTACTTCTCATATAAAAAGTAATTACCATTAAGTGAGCTGCAAAGAAAACGGTCATTTCAAAAATCACAGGAACAAAGGCAGGAAGATTTTCCAAGAAGCTAAAACTCGGTTTACCTCCAATGTTTTGTGGCCAATCTTCAATCATAATAAAATTGATCATCGTAATGGCAACACCAAGACCGATACAACCGTATATGAATGCCATAATAGCGATTCGTGTTCCTTCTAACCCCATAGCCTTATCTAGTCCATGAACTGGAAAGGGCGTATAGATTTCTTCGATGTGATGCTTGTGCTCTCGAACTTCTTTAACAGCATTCAATAGCACGTCATCATCGTCATAAAGCGCGTGTAGTACTTGATTACTCATTTCCGTCTCTTATTTTTTTATAATTCTCGCCCGAAGACTTCAAAATTGTTTTTACTTCTGCCTGTGCAATTACTGGGAATGTTCTTGCGTATAATAAAAATAACACGAAGAAAAATCCAATAGTCCCAATGAAGATTCCGATATCAACAAAGGTTGGTGAAAACATCGTCCAAGAAGAAGGTAAGTAATCGCGGTGTAACGAGGTTACGATGATTACAAAACGCTCAAACCACATTCCGATATTTACAACAATAGATATGACAAAGGAGAATACAATGCTGGTACGTAATTTCTTGAACCACATAAACTGTGGTGAAAATACATTACAAGACATCATTGCCCAATATGCCCACCAGTAAGGACCTGTTGCACGGTTAAGGAATGCATATTGTTCGTACTCTACTCCAGAGTACCAAGCGATAAACAGCTCGGTTATGTAGGCGACTCCAACTATTGAACCGGTAATCATGATTACGATGTTCATCAATTCAATGTGTTGTACAGTAATATAATCTTCTAAATGAGAAACCTTACGCATGATGATCAACAGGGTGTTTACCATAGCAAAACCAGAAAAAATCGCTCCAGCAACAAAATATGGAGGGAAAATAGTGGTGTGCCACCCCGGAATAACCGACGTTGCAAAGTCAAATGATACAATGGTGTGAACTGAAAGTACTAAGGGAGTAGCTAAACCAGCCAATACCAAAGAAACTTCTTCAAATCGTTGCCAGTCTTTTGCTCTACCCGACCAACCAAAACTCAACAAAGAGTAGATTTTCTTTTGAAAAGGACGAATTGCGCGATCTCGTAACATCGCAAAATCAGGTAATAAACCAGTCCACCAGAAAACTAGAGATACGGATAAATAGGTTGAGATTGCAAAAACATCCCAAAGTAAAGGAGAGTTAAAGTTCACCCAAAGTGATCCAAAGGAATTTGGAATAGGTAATACCCAATACGCTAACCAAGGACGCCCCATGTGAATGATTGGAAACAAACCTGCTTGGATTACCGAGAAAATAGTCATTGCTTCTGCAGAACGGTTAATTGCCATCCTCCATTTTTGACGGAATAATAAAAGTACTGCAGAAATTAAGGTTCCTGCGTGACCAATTCCTACCCACCATACAAAGTTGGTGATATCCCAGGCCCAACCTACAGTCTTATTTAGACCCCAAGTTCCAATCCCAGTTGAAATGGTGTAAATCATACATCCAACTCCCCACAAAAAGGCAGAAAGTGCAATGCCAAAAACAATCCACCACTGAGTGTTTGCTTTGCCTTCAACTGGAGCTGCAACGTCAATCGTTACATCGTGATACGACTTGTTTCCAGTTACTAAGGGTTTTCTAATAGGTGCTTCGTAATGCGAGGCCATACGCTATTGATTTATTATTTTTATATTAAGTATTTCTCACTTTTGTTTGGTACATCACGTTGGGTTTTGTTCCTACGCTTTCCAAAAGGTGATACATACGATCGTTCTCTTTTAACTTGGTAATTTCACTTTCTTTGTCGTTGATGTCTCCAAAAGTCATTGCTCCATTGCTACATGCATTGGAACAAGCGGTTTGGAATTCACCATCTTCAATGGGTCGCCCGTCTAATTTAGCATCCAAAATGGTTTTTTGTGTTTTTTGAATACACATAGAACATTTTTCCATTACCCCACGGGAACGAACTACAACATCTGGATTCAATACCATACGGCCAAGGTCATTGTTCATGTGATAATCGAACTCATCATTTTGGTTGTATAAGAACCAGTTGAAACGACGTACTTTATAAGGACAGTTGTTTGCACAGTAACGTGTACCTACACAACGGTTATAAGCCATGTGGTTTTGACCTTGACGCCCGTGAGAAGATGCCGCAACTGGACAAACTGTTTCACAAGGTGCATGGTTACAATGCTGACACATTACTGGTTGGAATGTTACTTGAGGATTTTCCGAAGGATTTTCCATTTCTCCAAAAGTAGTTAGGGAATCTCCTAAACCATCAATATTCTCTTTAGTTTCATTGTCTCCTGCAAAGGTGGTTTCAGAAGAATAGTAACGGTCAATACGCAACCAGTGCATATCACGTGATCTTCTTACTTCTGTTTTCCCTACAACAGGCACATTATTTTCTGAGTGACATGCGATGACACAGGCCCCACAACCCGTACATGCATTGAGGTCGATAGACAGGTTAAAATGATGTCCGATTGAACGGTCAAAATTCTGCCACATATCCACTCCTTCCGAAGTAACCTCTTCTTCCATGTGGTTTTTAGAAACCAATGGAATTGCATTCCAGTATTCTTTATCTTTTGTATTGAAAACTTCTAAAGTCGTTTCCTTGATGATATCTCCTCTTCCCATTAGGGTGTTATGCAATTGAACACATGCAAATTCATGGAACCCATCAGCAAGGCTTATGCTCACTTCCTGAACAGTATTGAAATCGTTGTAGAATGCAAAAGCATTAACTCCAACTTGCATTTCTTCTTGTAAACCGGCTTTTTCACCATAACCAAGAGCAAGACCAACAGATCCTTTGGCTTGACCGGGTTGAATAATTACTGGTACTGTTAGGGTTGTTCCTCCAACAGTAACCTGAGCATAACTTCCGTTCAATGCACCGTTAGCAACATTAACATTTTTCAATCCAGCAGCCTCTGCATCTGCGGCAGCAACCGTAATGTAGTTGTCCCAAGATACTCGTGTGATTGGATCAGGGAATTCTTGTAACCAAGGGTTGTTGGCTTGTTGACCATCACCCATCCCTGTTTTTGTGTATAAGGTAAGCTCTAAACCTTTTGAGTTAGCAGCAGCTAATGCAATAGCATCGGCACTAAGATCAGATCCTTGATAGTTGTTTTCAGTTGTAACTTCTGTTTGGAAAAAACCGTCGTGTAAAACCGTATTCCATGAAGACGAACCAATTACTGCATCCGACCAATTGGCTTGGATTGCATCATAATAAGTTTGACTACTTCCAGCCCATGCTAAAAGCACATCTTGAAATTGTTTGGTATCGAATAGCGGTCGAATGGTTGGCTGAGCCAATGCAAAACTTCCAGCTTTGAATTCGTAATCTCCCCAAGCCTCTAGGTAATGCGGTACAGCGGCAATATATTGTGAAGCTAATGCAGTTTCATCTTCTTTTAATGTGAAAGCAACTGAAAGGTCTAATTTTTTAAGCCCCTCGGCGAAGGCAGCACCATCTGCCAATGTAAGTGCTGGATTAACACCAACGGTAATTAGTCCGCCAATTGTTCCATTTTTAACAGCTGTTACAACCTTGGCAACTTCTGTGGCACTACCCTGACGAATCAAGCGCGGTGTGTTCGCATTCATCACTTCACTTTGAATGTGATTGTTGATTGCTAAAACTAATTGTTGTGCTCCTACTTCTTGTATACCTGAAACCACCACTGCTTTTGACCCTGCAGCTTTAAGTGCTTCAACTGCCTTATCTAGTTTAGCTTGCATCCCAGCTCCTAGAGTTCCAGAAACAGAAGTTCCGGTAATCGCAGCGTATAGGTGTGCTAAAATATTTTTTTGTTGTGATGGTGTTGCTGGAATACGAAAATCAGCTGCAGCTCCACTCAAAGTCATGTTGGCTTCAAACTGAAAATGTTGAGACATATGCGCTTTTCCGTGGTCTCTGTGCGGTACTCTTTTTTTAGAATAAGCACTATCATAACCACCACCTTGCCAGTCACCTAAAATATCAGCTCCAACAGAAACGATAGCATCTGCTTTACTGAAATCATAATCAGCTAGAGCGCGAACGCCATAAGCAGCTTCGAATGCATCTAGGGCAGCAGATTCAGAAACACTGTCATAAGTAACGTGTTTTACGTTTGGATAGGCAGTAATAAAATCAGCAACAATTTTTGAAGTCGTTGGACTTGCAAAAGTTTGAGTAAGGATGATAACTTCTTTACCCGTTGCGGCAAGCGCTTTTAGCTTTGCTCCAACTTGAAGGTTTAAGTCTTCCCAGCTAATATCGGTACCATTTGCTTTAGGTCCTTGTAAACGTTTAACGTCATAAAGAGATAAAACGGAAGCATGAACTCGAGCATTAGCTCCACCTAAAACGGGAGCATCACTGTTGTTTTCTACTTTGATCGGACGACCTTCTCTAGTTTTAATAAGAACAGAACCAAAGTCAAAACCATCTGCAATTGCAGTTGCGTAGTAGTTGGCTACACCCGGACGAATTTGCTCTGGCTGCACTACATACGGCACTGATTTGATTACGGGACCTTCACAGGCTGCAAGCGTTGCTGCTGCAGTACTGAATCCTACATACTTCAAGAAATCTCTACGTGAGGTGCTACTGTCCTCAAGAGTTTCCGAGTCTCCTAAAAATTCGTTTACTGGAATGTGTTCGGCAAATTCTTTTTGCTCGAGCTGCTCAATAATCGGGTTTCCCTCGTTTAATTGATCAGCACTTTTCCAATAGGTTTTATTTTCTGCCATAAGACAATCTTAGATTATTCTATTTTTTAATAGTGACATTTTCCACATTCCAGACCACCCATCTGAGCAGCTGTAAGTTGTTCAACACCGTATTTTTTTGATAATTGTTCGTGAATTTTAGTGTAGTACTCGTTGCCTTCTACCTTCACGTTAGTTTCTCTGTGACAGTTAATACACCAGCCCATTGTAAGGGGAGCATATTGGTACATCACTTCCATTTCTTCAACAGGTCCGTGACACTTTTGACAAGCAATTTGACCTACTTGAACGTGTTGGGCGTGATTGAAGTAAGCGAAATCAGGCAGGTTGTGAATACGAACCCATTTCACGGGTTCCGTTTTCCCTGTGTATTGTTGGTTCTCTTCGTCCCAACCTACTGCTGCATATAATTTTTTGATTTCTTTTGTGTAAAAATCTTTCGTGTAACCGTTATCTAAATCTTCCTCTCCATTGTATTCTGCAATATTTTGGTGACAGTTCATACAAACATTCAGTGAGGGTATTCCGGAGTGTTTAGACACCCGAGCTGAAGAGTGACAGTACTTACATTCGATTTCATTTGCTCCAGCGTGAATTTTGTGAGAATAATGAATCGGTTGTACCGGCATATAACCTTGATCGACCCCTACTTGCATGAGGAAACCATAAGCAAAATACGCACTTGATAGTAGTAAAAGAATCACCGACATGAACACCAAGAAATGGTTCTTAGCAAACGCATCCCATAAAGGTCTTCTTGGTTCTTTTACTTCTTTCGCTACCAATTCAACACCACTTGCAGTTGCAATTTTCTGAAGGGTCTTGTTTACTAAGAAAAGCATTACAATTAACACTGCAAATACTAAGGCTAAAGCTGCTAGGATAAGATCGTTCGACACACCGCTTGCCGCTACCTGAGCTCCAGCTACTGGAGCAGTGCCTGGAGGTGGTGGAGGGGCAACATAATCGGTATAGGCTATTATGTTATCAATATCGACATTAGACAATTGAGGGAAAGCAGTCATTACGGATTTATTGTACTCTTCCCAAATTGCAATTGCTTGTGCATCTCCAGACTTAATCATAGCCGAGCTATTTTTAATCCAAGTGTACAACCATTCGCGATCGTATTTAGAAGAAACACCTCTTAATGCTGGCCCTACGGCTTTTTTATTGAGTTTGTGACAGGCTGCACAATTTGCATTAAATAATTTTTTCCCTGCCGCTGGGTCACCCTCTTGAGCAAATAATTGAGGTATTGAGAGCATCGCTACTACCACTACCGCTAATAATTTACTAGTCAAAAGAGCGTAAAGGTTTGACTTCCTCATGCTTGTATGTAAAATTTGATTTTGATCAATTTATTTGTGTCATTATTCTAGTGCAAAAATAAGACATAGACTCGGTTTGTTAAAAGGTTATGACTTGCACTTGTATAATTTATAATGAGTCTAAATAAGTTGTTAAGTTTATCCAACTTCTTCCAAATTATTGCAAGTTTTTTATTTCTTTGCAGTATGAGAACAATCAAACGAACTACTTTATTTTTTTTACTGCTAAGCGGCGGGATAGCATCGCAGGTTTTTGGACAAGATACTTTGGTTCAAATCAATCAAGATTCAAAAATCGAACAACTATTAGAAATTAAAAAAGCGCTTGATTCTGAACGTTATAATGCACAATACTTCGCTATTCAGTTGTACTATGGAAACTATACTGCAGCTCAAAATGTTGTACGAGAATTTGAAAAAGGATTTGAAGGAATTGAAACTTCTTTGGTTTTTGAGACACCCAATTACAAGGTACGAGTGGGACGCTTTAAGGACATCAATAAAGCAAATATACTCCTAGAAGAGATTAAAAAAACTTATCCGGGAGCATTTTTACTAGAACCTAATAATCTATAGGGTTTTCTTAACGGCTACTTCTTGGAAGAATTCGATTACGTCATCAATACGAATGTCGTTGTAATTCTTAACCTGTAGTCCACAATCATATCCTTTGGCAACTTCTTTTACATCGTCTTTGAAACGCTTCAGAGAGCTAAGTGTTCCGGTATACTGAACAACTCCTTCACGAATTACTCGAATACTTGAGTTACGGAAAATCTTGCCCGTCGTTACCATACAACCTGCAATGGTTCCAACTTTAGAGATTTTAAAGGTTTCTCTAATCTCAGCATTTCCGGTTATTTCTTCTTTCATTTCAGGAGAAAGCATGCCTTCCATAGCGTCTTTAACGTCGTTGATTGCGTCGTAAATGATGGAGTAGGATCGGATGTCTATTTCTTCTTTTTCGGCTAGCATACGTGCATTACCCATAGGGCGAACATTAAACCCGATGATAATTGCATCGGAGGCAGAAGCCAACAATACGTCAGATTCTGTGATAGCACCAACACCTTTGTGGATGATGTTTACCTGAATTTCTTCGGTAGATAGCTTTTGAAGAGAGTCGGTAAGCGCCTCAACAGAACCATCCACATCACCTTTCAGGATCATATTTAATTCTTTAAAGTCACCCAATGCAATTCGTCTTCCGATTTCGTCTAATGTGATGTGTCGTTGTGTACGTACATTTTGCTCGCGTAGTAATTGTGTTCTTTTAGCAGCGATTTGTTTTGCCTCACGTTCATCTTCGAGAACATTAAAATTGTCTCCAGCTTGGGGTGCACCATCAAGTCCTAAAACCGATACTGGAGTTGAAGGAGGAGCCGCTTCAATTGTTTTGCCTCTTTCGTCAAACATGGCTCTTACTTTACCACTGTGCTTTCCAGCAAGCAGATAATCTCCAACATTCAGTGTTCCGGTTTGAACCAAAATTGTAGACACATAACCACGACCTTTATCGAGGTAGGCTTCAACTACTGTTCCTTTGGATTTTCTATTCGGATTTGCTTTAAGCTCTAATAATTCGGCCTCTAACAATACTTTTTCTAACAATTCTTTTACGCCAGTACCTTTTAAAGCAGAGATGTCTTGGGATTGAATTTTTCCTCCCCAATCCTCAACCATAAGATCCATTTGAGCCAGTGCTTCTTTAATCTTTTCGGGATTGGACGTTTCTTTATCTACCTTGTTGATTGCAAAAATAATGGGTACGCCAGCTGCTTGAGCATGACTGATTGCTTCTTTAGTTTGCGGCATGATATCATCATCTGCAGCGATTACAATGATTGCAATATCCGTTACTTGAGCTCCACGAGCACGCATCGCCGTAAAGGCTTCGTGACCAGGAGTATCTAAAAATGTTATTTTCTGTTTGTTTTTAAGCACAACAGAATATGCTCCAATGTGTTGTGTAATACCTCCAGATTCTCCTGCAATTACATTTTCGCTTCGGATATGATCTAAGAGTGATGTTTTACCGTGATCTACGTGACCCATAACTGTAACAATAGGGGCACGAGCAATAAGATCTTCTTCTTTTTCCTCAACCTCTTCTGAAAAGTTTTCTTCAAGATCACTCTTTACAAAGTCTACTTCAAAACCAAATTCGTCTGCAACAATACTCAAGGTTTCAGCATCCAAACGTTGGTTCATGGTAACCATGATTCCAAGAGACATACAGGCAGAAATAATTTGAGTTCCACTAACTTCCATGAGGGTTGCTACTTCCCCTACAGTAATGAATTCTGTTACTTTGATTATTTTGCTATCAGCCTCTAATTGTGCTAATTCTTCTTCTGTTTTTTGACGGTGTTGAACCCGTTTGTCTCTTCTGTATTTGGCCCCTTTAGACTTATTCGATTTCCCTTGAAGTTTTTCAAGAGTTTCTCTAATTTGCTTTTGTACTTCTTCTTCTGTTGGCTCAACTTTAGGGACTGCAGCTGGTCGGTTTGGGCGACCGCTTCTGTTCTGACCTCCATTACCTCGTCGGCTGCTTATAGACCCTACTCCAGGTTTTTTGGGAGCAGGTGCTGGGTCTTTACTTATTCTTTTACGTTTTTTCTTGCGCGCATCTTCAACACTTTTTTCTTTCTTGTTAAAAGAATCAAGATCAATGACTAAACCGGTCTTTTTAGGGCCGGATAGTTTAGCGTATTTTGTTGTGATCGTAGCATCTACTTCAGCAGTACCCTCTGCAGCTTCTGGAGTTTCCGTTGCAGTTCCTTCTTTAGCAGCTGCTTCTGTGGGAGCTTCAACTTTAACTTCAGTTTCTGTTTTCTCATCAGTTACCACTGGGGTTTCCAATGGTGCTTTAACTTCAGCATCTGACTTTTCTGCAGTTGGAGTTTTTTCTTCAACAGCTTTGGAAGCTTGTTTTTTAACGGCAGCCTTAGGTACATCTTTTACCGGTTTAGCTGCAGCTTTTGCAGGTTCTTCAGTAGCAGGCTTTTCAGCTGCAACAGTTGCTTCCTTTTTCTTAGTTTCTTGAGGTGTTATTTTTGGAGCACCGACCTTAGCATTTCCAAGATCAATTGTGCCAACCGCTTTGGGTCGATTCAAATTGGCAGAGGCACGAATTACCTGCTGTTTCTCAAGGCGTTCTTTTTCTCGCTTTTGCTTTTCGAGTTCAAGTTCTTCTTGCTTCAAGCGTTGGGCTTCTTTTTCCTTCCGCTTTTCTTCACTTTTCTCGTGAGAAGCATCTTTCTTAGATTTATCGGTCTCAAATTCATCCAACAATACTTTGTATACCTCCTGTGTTATTTTGGTAGTAGGACGTGGCTCTACCTCATGACCTTCTTGAACGAGATGTTCAACAGCTCTATCTAGAGATATATTAAGTTCCCTTAGGACTTTATTTAATCGTATTGTCGGTTGATCAGGCATACTTGTTTTTTCTTCGATTCAAAAATATGGAAATTAACTTCCTAAAACTAATCTTCGAATTCCTCTTTTAATATTTTAAATACTTCCAATATGGTTTCTTCTTCCAAATCAGTTCGTTTTGCTAGATCAGATACCTCCAATTCTAAGATACTTTTTGCAGTGTCTAAACCAACTTTTTTGAATTCATCAATTACCCATGATTCGATTTCATCTGTAAACTCAGCTAATTCAACATCTTCTTCAGCTCCTTCACGATACACATCAATCTCGTAACCAGTTAATTGTCCTGCAAGGCGAATATTCAGCCCTCCTTTTCCGATCGCTTTAGACACTTCTTCAGGGTTTAAAAATACCTGTACACGTTTGGTTTCTTCATTGATTTTCAATGAATTGATTTTCGCTGGAGAAAGCGAACGTGTAATAAAAAGTTGTAAGTTGCTTGTATAATTGATTACATCGATGTTTTCATTCCCTAATTCACGAACAATACCGTGAATACGAGAACCTTTCATCCCAACACAAGCACCAACTGGATCAATACGATCATCGTATGAATCTACCGCTACTTTGGCTTTTTCTCCTGGAATACGCACCGCTTTCTTGATGGTTATGAGGCCGTCAAAAACTTCTGGAATTTCTTGTTCAAAAAGTTTTTCTAAGAATATTGGCGATGTTCTAGACAGTATTATTCGTGGTTTATTTCCTCGAAGCTCTACAGACTCTATAATTCCACGGATGTTATCTCCTTTTCGGTAAAAGTCAGAAGGTATTTGGCGGTCTTTTGGCAAAATAAGTTCATTCCCGTCGTCGTCCAACAAAATCACTTCTCTACTTCTGATGTGATGAACCTCGGCAGTATAAATTGCACCCTCAAGTTCTTTAAACTGTTTGAAAATGTTATTACTATCGTGTTCGTATATTTTTGCAATTAGGTTTTGACGCAAGGATAAGATCGATCGTCTCCCTAAGTCTATAAGTTTCACTTCTTCTGAAACATCTTCTCCAACTTCAAAGTCAGGTTCTATTTTTTGAGCAACTGTAAGTTCAATTTCTTGGTTTGGATCTTCGACTTCACCATCGGCAACTACAATACGGTTACGCCAAATTTCTAAATCTCCTTTGTCGGGGTTGATGATGATATCAAAGTTATCATCCGAACCAAATTTACGTTTTAGCGTATTTCTAAAAACTTCTTCCAAAATAACCATAAGGGTTACTCGGTCAATTAATTTTTCGTCTTTAAACTCAGAAAAGGAATCAATAAGTGCTAAATTTTCCATTTTAGTTATGCTAATTTATTTAATAATCACCTTTGCGCTTTTTATGGACACAAATGGCAGTTCTTTAATTTTTGTTACGGTTACCTTACCCTTGCCTATTGGTTTAGGCTCTCTTGCTTTCCATTCTAAGGTAATCCCCTTCTGGTCAGCTTGTGTTAAATTTCCAGTTAGTGTTTCATCCTCAGAAGTAAGAACCTCCAACGTTCTTCCTACGTTTTTCAGATATTGTCGAGGCATTGTTAATGGAGAACCAACTCCTACTGAACTAACTTCTAGAGAGAAATCGAACTCTTCTCGGTCGATATTATGTTCAATTTGACGGCTTATAGCGATACAAGATTCAAGCTTAACGCCCTCATCTCCATCGATTAAAACACGAATGCTGTTATCTGTCCCAATCTTTAATTCAATTAAAAATAGGCTTGGATTTTCATCCAATGCAACTTGCAACAATTCGGATACTAAACTTTTAAAATTCATTATAAAAAAAAAGGGGACTTATAGTCTCCTCTGTGGTATTTGTTCAGAAATTCATGCAAATATAATTATTTTTTGCCATTATTTTTTATTAAACCAGATGTTTTTTTTATTATTGAAGCACCTAAATCTTATACCATGCGCAATACTACATGTTTTTACATTGGTTTATTCTGTCTATTTTTCACTTCCAATATTTTTTCTCAAACCACCGTTCAAGGGAAAATCCTCGACGAACAAGGAGCAGGTTTGCTGGGTGCAAATATCATAATCAATGGAACAAGCCTAGGAACCGTTTCAGATCAAAATGGAAATTTTAACCTAACAACATCAAAGGACTTTCCGTTTGAAATTGAAGTTTCTTTCATTGGATTTGAGTCTCAGAACATAATCGTCAACACACAGCAAATGGGTTCGATAACACTCACTGTTGAAAATTCTTTTGATGAAGTTATTATTTCAGCCTCACGTAGGGCAGAAAAACTACAAGAAGCCCCGTCTGCTGTATCCGTAATTACAGCCAAGCAAGTAACCGAATCTGGTGGATCACTATCCCCTCTTCGTGCCTTGATCAACACCCCAGGGGTTGAACTACAACAACAGACCGGTCAACGAGTCAATATTGCGTTGCGTGGAAGTAGTGGTGTTTTTTCAACCAGTGTTTTTCCAATGTTGGATTACCGCTCCCTAATTACACCCGGTTTAGAGTTTTTTGATTCTCAAAACTCACCCATCAACCAAATCGACGTCGAACGTGTAGAGGTTGTTCTAGGACCAAGCTCAGCACTATACGGACCTGATGTTACTTCGGGAGTCGTTCACTTCATTTCAAAAGATCCATTTAAACATCCGGGCACTACTGCCGAGCTAATTTATGGAGAGCGCAATACTTTTAAAGTTGCTTTACGCCACGGAGGACACAACACCAACGAAACTTTTGGGTATAAAATTAATGCCCGTTACGGAAGTGGAAATGACTTTACGCTTGATCCAGATGACGCCGAGGACCAAGCCGTATTAAGTAACTTCCGAACAGCAATCAGTAGAGCTTCAATTACCAATGCTGGAAATGTAAACACAGACGAAAGTGGAACTAAATTATTCGATACTACACAAACACAAATCCCAGGATATTGGTCGGCAGCTGCAAATGCTAGTCTGTATTTTAGACCTAAGAATGGAATGGAGGTAGTAACTGCTGGGGGTTGGAATGCTGGAAAAGCAATTTTCTATAACGATCTCGGAGAAGGACAAGCCTATGGAAATGAATATTGGGGACAAGCCCGTTTCAAATACAAAGGCTGGTTTGCACAAACCTACTATATTAAAAACGATGGAGGAGATGACAGTAATCCAAATTATTTAAATAGAACAGGATTAATTGTACCTCTAGAACGTTCGCATTACGAAGCTCAAATTCAATACAATTTTAATGCACCCACCCTATTGAATTCAGAATGGACTGTAGGTTTAGATTATCGTGATGCAAAAGCAGACACCGAAAACCATGTCTATGGAAGAAATGAAGATGATGATGACTACACGCTTTACGGGGCCTATGCTCAAGCAAAATTCAAACTTGAACCTAAACTGGATCTGTTTTTAGCGGGGCGTTATGACGGTTATAATTTTACCTCAGAAAAAACATTTTCTCCTCGAGCAGCGTTGGTTTTTAAACCCTCGCCCTATCAAAACTTACGTTTCAGTTTCAACCAAGCAGCTAACCCACTTCCTGCTTCTGATCTTTATTTCGATTTACCGATTCAAACTGTCCCAGGAGTATTTGATGTTTGGATTACGGGAGCTGTTAATCCGTATACTTTTGGAAGCAACCCGCAAATTGACTGGCTCGTCCCAGAAGTTCCAAACACGCCGCTTGCTGCTGGTTTTCCTTTAGCCGCAGCTTACGCTGCTGTTACTAGTGGTGTTTTAGGTGAACTCACAGCCCTAGCTGCAAATGACCCTTCACTAGCACAATTACTCCCTATTGTAAGCGGAGTTTTACAAGACCCTTCTAGTGCCCCTGCAGGGTTTAGCCCAGTAGTTACGACCGACACCAACGGAGCACCCCTTGTAGCTGAAGATGGGAACATCAACCTCATTTCTACATTGAAATCCTTTGAATTTGGTTATAAAGGCGTTTTTAATAAGCGTCTATCCGTTGGCTTTGATCTTTATTATTTGGAGCAAAAAGGCAATGCTGGTTTCCAGCAAATTAGTCCAGTAGCCACTATTGTAGGTTTAGAAAGCGCGCTTGGTCAAGGAGTACAAACTTCTGTACAGCCAAAAATTGAAGCACTCCTAATTGGCGCAGGCTTAGACGCTGCTACTGCCGCTGCTACTGCAAACGATGTTGGACAGCAACTCAACGGAGCCTATGCTTTAGCCGGTGCAAGTTTTCTTCAAGAACTTGCAAATGCTGGTCTTCCCTTCCACGGAGTCATTCCAACAGATCAAGCTCCTGGAGGAGATGCCGCAAAATTAATTTTTGGTTACATCACACAAGATCCAAATCGAGTGAGTACGAATTGGGGATTTGAGTTCAATTCCAAATATTTCTTAACCGAATACCTTACTTCTTTTGTCAATTACACTTGGTTTAGTCGATCAGAAGGAGAACCTGGTGATCTAAATTTTCCACAAAACAAAGTACGGTCTGGGGTTAGCTACCAATCTGACAAAATATTAAGCGGAAGTCTTTCTTATCAGTGGGATCAAGGTTACACGTCTAATGTAGCTAATTTTCCAGGAGAAATTGACGCTAAATCTCTATTTGATTTAACCCTAGGATTTAAGTTTAATGCAGGATTAAAACTTGAAGTTTCTGCAACAAACTTATTGAACAATGAATTTAGAGCGTTGCCTGGATTGCCTAAAATTGGAAGAACAGCCACGGGAAGGTTACTTTTCGATTTTTAATATTTGAAATAAAAAGTGTACTTTTAATTAAATCAGACCATTATCATGAAAAAAGTGATCTTAATTTTAGGTGGGGCTTTGCTTCTCCTAGTTCTATACAAAACAGTTGGATCTGGTTTACCGGAATACAATCCTGAACGCAGCTATGTTGATTTAGAAACAGAAATTCTAGAGGCTTTTATTTTAGCCAAAGACAGCGCAATAATCGAACTTCCTGAAGGACATTTTTTATTTTCTCAGTCCCTAAGTATGGATGATAAAAAACACATAACCATCAAAGGAAAAGGAATGGATAAAACGGTTCTTTCATTCAAAGGGCAAACAAAAGGAGCTGAGGGAATCTTAATTACAAACTGCAACAATTTTACCATCGAAGATTTAACCATCGAAGATGCTGCTGGAGACAACCTCAAGATAAGCGAATCAAAAAATGTAATCATTCGCAATGTACGAACCGCATGGACCGGGACGATTTCTACTCAAAATGGAGCTTATGGTATATACCCTGTTCTTACTCAAAATCTCTTGATTGAAGGATGCGAAGCCATTGGAGCTTCGGATGCTGGAATCTATGTTGGACAATCGAAAAATGTTGTGGTGCGTAACAACAGTGCTTTTTATAATGTAGCGGGGGTTGAAAGCGAAAACAGTACTGAGGTCGAAATCTACGAAAACGACATTTACGAAAATACCAGTGGCTTATTGATTTTCAACCTTCCCAAACTTACCCTTTATGGTAAAAGCGTACGGGCATACAACAATCGGATTTACAACAATAACATTGAAAATTTTGGTGTAAAAGGATCGATTATCAGTGGCGTTCCTAAAGGTACCGGGGTCATTATCATGGCAACACAAGATGTCAATTTTTATAACAATACAATAAAAGACCATGTTACTAATAACCTTTCGATAGTAAGCTACTTGGTGTTTGCTGCAGAAGAAGAAGTTGAAGCTATTGTAAATCAAGACGTCCAAAACAGAGGAATCCGAGCAGTAGAAACAGATTACGAATCCGATACTGCTTATAACCCCTATCCTGGAAATATTTCGATACAGAACAATGAGTTTAAAAATAAATTTTGGTTTCCCACGCTAAGCAACGAATATGGCTGGCTGATGCTTTTTAAAAACAAAGCAACCATTCCTGATGTGGTTTATGACGGAATCCTTCCTGACGGTGCTAGCCTTCAAGATACCGAACATAAGATTTGTATAGGAGACAACGGGACTTTTAATTTTGTATTTATGGATGCCGCTCATGACTTTGATGCTTTTTCTAACGATGTATCGCCCTATACGTGTACACTCGATTTATAAGCTACAAAAAATGACCTACCAACAAATTCTATTGTTCTGCTTAATCTTTATAGGTTGCCTTTCATGTCAAGATCATACAAATAAAAGAATTGTTCCAAAGGCAAAGAAAATAACCTCTGCCAAACCCCTAATACAACACAACAATACAGAAAAAGAAACGCTGTCGGAATATGGTTTTTTCAAATTGCCATTAGCCAATTTAGAGCCTACCGATCGCGTTGTTTTATATGATCTTAATACCCCACTTTTTTCTGACTATGCCTTCAAAAAACGCTTTGTTTATCTTCCCGATTCTAAAAAAATAAACTACAAAAACAAAGGGGTTATGGACTTTGAAAACGGAAGTATTCTGATCAAAAATTTTTATTATCCCGACGATTTTAGAAAACCCGAACAAGAAAAAAGAATCATAGAAACCCGACTATTGATAAAGGAAGATGATGCTTGGAAACCCCTCAACTATATCTGGAATGATGAGCAAACCGAGGCAACTCTGAATTATGTTGGAAAACAAGAACTGGTGTATTGGACTGACAACAAAGGGAATGAAAGAAGTGTTTCCTATGCTGTTCCAAATTTAAACCAATGTAAAAACTGTCACGCCAGAGGAAAAAACATTACTCCCATTGGGCCCACAGCTGCTCAATGGAACAAAACCTATTCGCTTGCACTCAGCGATAAAAATCAACTGGATTATTTTTATGAAAAAGGGATTCTGGAGGAACTCATAGAGCCCGCTTTACGCCCTAAAATGCCGGAATGGGATGATGCTTTACTCCCTGTAAATCATCGTGCCAAAGCCTATCTAGATGCCAATTGTGCGCACTGTCACAATCCAGAAGGGAGTGCAAAAAATTCTGGCTTATACCTCAGCTATACCCAAGCTGATTCTCGTAAGCGAGGTGTTTTTAAACCCCCAATTGCTGCTGGGAAGGGATCAGGCGATTTCATCTATGACATTGTTCCTGGGCATCCCGAAGAATCGATTTTAATTTTTCGTATGAAAAGCAACGACCCCTCCATTCGAATGCCCGAAATAGGGCGTTCTATTGCTCATACAGAAGGGCTGAATTTATTGGAACGCTACATAGAAGAGCTCGCTCTAAACAAATAAAATATCATCTCTTTCTGTCGAAAATGTCCTCTTTTTTGAACTATCTTTGAATATTAGTCTTTAAAAGAAACATTCCATGCTTCCGCTCGATTTTAAATCTGGTTTTGTGTTTTCAAAACACAAAGAAAAGGTACAAACCCCCTTCGAACGCTTATTCGAAATATTCAAAGAACTCATCACCCACACTTCTGGAGATTTTGATGAGGCCATTGACTGGCTTCGAGAATTGGATGTTGAATACAAGTTGACCGACGAAGACTATACCATCGACGATTTTGTAGAAGATTTATTGAAAAAATCCTTTGTACAGCCTAAAACTGGAACTGGCGGAAAAGGAGACGGAATGCAACTCACTGCTAAAACAGAAAAATTATTGCGAGAACACGCATTGAAACAGATTTTTGGAAAATTAAAACGATCCGGTTCTGGGGATCATAAAACCAAAAAACAAGGGCAAGGAGAAGATGGATCTGGCGAATTGAAAGCCTATCAATTTGGAGATGGTTTAGAAAAAATCGATGTAACTCAAAGCATCAAGAACGCTCAAATTCGTTCGGTTGGAGAAGATTTTAACCTACAACATGAAGATTTGGTAGTTGAAGATTCGATGCATAAAACCCAAATGAGTACCGTTTTGATGATCGACATCAGTCACAGTATGATTCTCTATGGAGAAGATCGGATTACGCCAGCAAAAAAGGTTGCCATGGCTTTGGCCGAACTCATAACAACTCGCTACCCAAAAGACACCCTCGATATTTTAGTGTTTGGGAATGATGCTACTCCGATTGCACTGAAAGATATACCCTACCTCGAAGTTGGACCCTATCACACCAATACGGTTGCAGGACTTGAATTGGCAATGGATCTTTTGAGAAGAAAGAAAAACACCAACAAGCAAATTTTTATGATAACAGACGGGAAACCAAGTTGTCTAAAAATGCCCGATGGAACCTATTATAAAAACAGTGCAGGACTTGATGAAATGATTGTAGAAAAATGCTACAATATGGCGCGACAAGCTAAAAAATTACATATTCCAATTACAACCTTTATGATTGCCCAAGATCAATACCTCAAGCAATTTGTTCGCAAATTTACAGAGGCAAATCAAGGGAAAGCCTTTTTTACAGGTCTAAAAGGTCTGGGAGAAATGATCTTTGAAGATTACGAAAAAAACAGAAAAAAACGCTTAGGATAATATTCCATTACAACGATACATTACTATGAAGAAAGAACGTGCTACTACCCTTGGAGAATTAAAAAAAACCGATTATACATCAAGGTCCATCCAACTTGAACTTGCCGAAAACCTAAAGGTGTGTTTAGGCTCTGGAAAAGAAACCTTTCAAGGATTAATTGGTTACGAAAATACAGTGATTCCAGATGTTGAGCGTGCAATTCTTTCGGGACACAACATCAATTTATTAGGGCTAAGAGGCCAGGCAAAAACACGTTTAGCCCGACAGATGACAGAATTACTTGATGAATGGATTCCAGTGGTAACGGGCTCAGAAATCAACGACGACCCCTTCAATCCCATCAGCCTGGAAGCAAAAAGAATTATAGCGGAACTGGGTGACAAAACTCCGATTGAATGGTTACACCGATCGGACCGTTTTTTCGAAAAACTAGCTACTCCCGACGTAACTGTAGCCGATCTTATTGGAGATGTAGACCCTATAAAAGCATCCAACCTCAAACTTTCATATGCCGATGAGCGGGTTATTCATTTCGGAATGATTCCAAGAGCACACCGTTGTATTTTTGTGTTGAATGAACTTCCCGACTTACAAGCGCGTATTCAGGTTGCTTTGTTTTCTATTTTACAAGAAAAAGAAATTCAGATTCGTGGTTTCAAGCTGCGACTTCCAATTGCTGCGCAATTAATATTTACTGCAAATCCAGAAGACTATACCAATAGAGGGAGTATTGTAACACCACTTAAAGATAGAATTGGATCACAAATACTAACGCATTATCCTCACAATCGGGATATTGCCAAAGCGATTACAAAACAAGAAGCAGTACTTACTGAAAAGCAAGCAGCACAAATTCATGTACCAGAACTCGCGCGAGACATTCTTGAACAAATTGGTTTTGAAGCCAGAAAAAGCGAATTTGTTGACTCTAAAAGTGGGGTGAGTGCACGGATGAGTATTACCGCTTTCGAAAATTTAATCAGTACAGCTGAGCGCAGAGCACTGATCAATAACGATGCAACTACTTCCATAAGAATGTCAGACTTTATGGGAATCATTCCTGCCATAAACGGTAAGATTGAATTGGTATATGAAGGAGAACAAGAGGGGGCTGAGCAAATTTCCTACCACCTGATCTCAGCGTCCATCAAAACTCTTTTTACTGATTATTTCCCTAAAATAGAAAAGCTTCAAAAAGAAGATGAAGTTGGACCTTATGATACTATTTTAGAATGGTTCTTTAAAGACAATGAACTCTTTTTAGAAGATGTGCTTCCCGATCGTTCGTATCAAGATTCGTTGACCTTAGTTCCAGGAATTAAAGAGGTTTTGGATACTCATCTAGAAGGGTGCGATGAAAAAGACCGTTACTTTATGATGGAATTTTTACTCTGGGGATTGGAGTCTAATAAAAAACTAAATAAATATCGAACCCTAGAAGGGTTTCAATTCAAAGATTCTCTAGGCAGTTATATAAGCGGTTTATAATCATTATTGACGCATACTGTCAATCGAAGTTGAATTTAAGATTTTTAAGGTCTGATCGCGAACCTCCTCAAATACAGGTTTGATTTGACATATCTTTTCGTCACATTCTTCGCAATTGGCATAATAGTTCAACGAGACGCAAGGCAGCATTGCAATAGGTCCATCTACCGCACGCATCAGATCGGCAAGATTGATTTCTTTGGGGTCTTTTAAAAGTTTATAACCTCCCGTTTTTCCGCGCTTACTTTGAACGAACTGAAAGTTCCTCAATTCACGTAAAATTGTTTCTAAAAACTTTTTAGGAATCAGTTCCTGTGCTGCTATTTCGGAAGAAAAGATAGAGCGTTCCTCCTCTTGATGATCTGCTAGATACAACAAAGCCTTTATGGCGTATTTACATTTTTTTGAGATCATAAGTTTAAAAAAAATTACTGCTCTGATTGAGCTAACACAAAGGTAAAGAATAAAACTTTAATCTTAATTCCTATAAAGTTAATAGAGTTTATAGGTTTGATTGTAAATAAAATATATATTTGCATTCGAATAGAGCGTATGGTAACGGAAATTTTACTAAATAAAATCAAAAATAACAAGTCAAAAGCTACTGGCGAAAAAACATATCGTAGTCTTTTGAAGTCAGTGAGTTGGCGTATTTTAGGTACAATAGACACCATCATAATCTCGTATTTAATTACCAATACGTTGGATTTTGCGCTTCGTATTGGATTTGTAGAACTACTGACTAAAATGGTGTTGTATTTTTTGCATGAACGCGTATGGAACAAAATAAAATGGGGTAAGTAAGACTATGGAAAAAGAATATCTTGACAAGCTCAATAATATGGTTGCACATAAATCCCTTGCGGAAGCTTTTGAAATCCTCTTGGAGCTGAAGCTAGGGAAGCTTGCCTTTTCAACTTCGTTTGGGCAAGAAGACCAGTTGCTCACTGATTTTATATTCAAAAATGATTTTCCTGTAACGGTTTTCACACTAGATACAGGACGATTATTCGAAGAAACCTATACGGTATACCACCAAACAGTTGAGCACTACAAAAAACCCATAATACCCTATTTTCCCGACACTAAAAAACTAGAAGCATTACTAGATGCAAAAGGGCCCTTGAGTTTTTACGATAGTGTTGCCAACAGAAAAGAATGTTGCGGTATAAGAAAAGTAGATCCACTTCAAAGAGCCCTCAAAGGAGTAGATGTTTGGATTACAGGTTTGCGGGGATCTCAAAGTTATTTTCGGGAGCAGCTTCAAGTTTTCGAATTCGATTCTTCTTTTGGTCTCATCAAATTTAATCCATTGATTCATTGGAGTTTGGAAGAAGTAATTGCGTATTTAAATCAACATAAAGTTCCTCAAAACATCCTTCACTCTAAAGGCTTTGCAAGCATAGGTTGTGCGCCTTGTACCCGAGCAATCGAAAAAGGAGAAGACCTTCGGTCAGGAAGATGGTGGTGGGAAAACAGCAAAAAAGAATGTGGACTACATCAAACTCAAATCGCAAAACACTAACCCATGAACATACTCAAACAACTGGAAGAAGAAGCCATTTACATCATCCGTGAGGTCGTTGGTCAATTCGATAAACCGGCCTTACTTTTTTCTGGAGGAAAAGATTCGATTGTACTCTTACATCTGTGTCATAAAGCATTCTTACCCGCACGAATCCCCTTCCCTTTGGTTCACATAGACACGGGGCATAACTTCCCAGAAACACTTACACTTCGCGATAAACTCGTAGAGCAATATCAAGTTAAACTACATATTGGTTTGGTTCAAGACAGCATAGACCAAGGAAAAGTAACAGAAGAAAAAGGTCGTTTTGCAAGTCGAAATAGTTTGCAAACCACCACCCTATTGGAAACCATAAGCAACTTGAAACTTGATGCGTGTATGGGTGGCGCTCGAAGAGATGAAGAAAAAGCACGAGCCAAAGAACGTGTGTTTTCTGTTCGTGACGATTTTGGTCAATGGAATGAAAAGTTACAACGCCCAGAATTATTCGATCATTTGAATGGTGCAATTCGCTCGGGAGAACACATTCGAGCGTTTCCGATAAGCAACTGGACCGAACTCGATGTGTGGGAATATATACGTCAAGAAAAATTAGAAATTCCAACGATTTATTATGCACATAAAAGAGCGGTCTACGAACGTGAAGGTCAATGGATGCCTGTAACAGAATTTCATCAAATTGATCCCAATCAAATCGAAGTTCAATCCGTTCGATTCAGAACCGTGGGCGATATGAGCTGCACTTCTGCTGTCCTATCAAAAGCAGAGGAGCTCGATGTTATCATAGAAGAAATTAGGACCTCAACATATTCTGAAAGGGGTGCACGAATGGATGATAAACGCTCAGAAGGAGCAATGGAAGAGCGGAAAAAAATAGGATACTTTTAAAATCAATAGTTATGGACTTATTACGAATTGCAACAGCTGGCAGTGTTGATGACGGTAAAAGCACCTTAATCGGAAGATTACTTTACGAAACTGGTTCTTTGAAAGAAGATCAATTGGAACACATAGAAAAAAAGAGTGCAACCAACGGTTTGGATCACTTAGACTTTTCTTTGGCTACAGACGGCTTACTCACAGAAAGAGAACAAGGGATTACTATCGATGTTTCTCATCTGTATTTTAAAACAAAAAAAAGACGTTTTATCATTGCAGACTCTCCTGGACACATTGAATATACCCGAAATATGGTGACGGGAACTTCTAATTCAGACGCAACGCTTCTGCTTCTAGATGCGCGAAAAGGGGTTATTGAGCAAACTAAACGACATTTCTACATCACACAATTATTAGGAATTAAAAAAATAATTTTTGCTGTAAATAAGATGGACTTGGTCGGCTATGCTCAGAATATATTTGATCAAATTAAAGAAGATATAGCCCACCTCATTCAAAATCAAAACACAAAAGATCTAACAGCTTATTACATTCCTCTTTCAGCGCTCAAGGGAGATAATCTCCTTCTGAAAAGCCCAAAAATGAATTGGTACAGCGGGAAAGCGCTTTTCGATCTAATTGAAAATATCTCAGTAAATGAACCTCCGTCTAAAGAAAATGTCCTACAAGTACAAACGGTTATTCGACCCAAATTGGCTGCCTATCATGACTATCGAGGTTTTGCGGGAAAGGTTAAAAGTGGATCTTTTTCGGTTGGAGATGCGATCGAAGTTTTCCCTTCAGGAACCAAAACAAAGATTAAGTCTATCGAACAGTATGGCGTTAATCAAAAACAAGCCAGTCAAGGCCAAAATGCAACGCTTATTCTCGAAGATGAAGTTAATGTGTCTAGAGGGGATTCTCTTTTTACACCAAGTCAATCTATCGAGTTTACAAAAATAATAAATGCAAAAGTTTGCTGGATGCAAGACAAAGCGCTGCAGGCAGAACATAAATATCTATTACAGTTTGGATCGAAGAAGTCGCTTACCAAAGTAACAGATGTTTGTGAACGAATTGACATATCGGGTGATGGATCGAAAGAAATAACAACCCTTGAATTGAATGACATCGGTGTAGCTTCATTTCAATTAGCCCATCCGGTTCTCTGTATTCCCTATTCAGAAAATAAAAACCTTGGGAGCTTTATAATCATCGACCTAAACACAAACAATACGGCCGGAGTCGGCTTCATAGAATAAGAATGGAAAGTTTTAGAACAGAATTAGAAAACCCAATTGTAGCACAAGATATTCTTGATTTAGAAAAGAAGATTTTTGAATTTAAAAACAATCAGATTGACGAAGAAAAATTTCGGAGCTTACGCCTAGCCCGAGGAGTGTATGGACAACGTCAACAAGGAGTTCAAATGATACGCATCAAACTCCCTATGGGAAAGTTTACTGCAAAACAACTCCGACGAATCGCTGATGTTTCGGATGAATACGCCAGTAGTAATTTACACATTACTACACGTCAGGATATTCAAATACATTATGTTTTATTGGATCGGACACCTGAGTTATGGGCTACATTAGAAAAAGATGAAATTACCCTAAGAGAAGCATGCGGAAATACCGTTCGAAATGTTACAGCCTCTGTTATGGCAGGAGTAGATCCAAATGAAGCCTTTGATGTTACTCCTTATGCCCAAGCCTTTTTCGAATACTTCCTCCGCAACCCAATCTGTCAAGAAATGGGTCGAAAGTTCAAAGTGGCTTTTTCAAGCTCTTCAGTCGACGATGCATTGACGTTTATTCACGATTTAGGCTTTATTCCAAGAATTGAGAATGGAGTTCGTGGTTTTCGTGTCCTCTTAGGCGGCGGGATTGGATCACAACCGATGGATGCACAGGAAGTCTTTAACTTCCTAGCTGCTGATAAAATCATCCCCTATAGTGAAGCGGTAATTCGTGTTTTTGATCGTCACGGAGAACGTAATAAAAGGAATAAAGCACGGCTCAAATTTTTAATTAAAGAAGTTGGTCTAGATGCATTTAGCGTTTTAGTAGAACAAGAAATGAAGGTTGTGAATCATCAAACTTATACTATTGAACCTAAAGAACGCACCTTAAAAGAGGCGAAGTTTGTTGGTGAAATTTCATTGAGTTCTAGCCCCGCCTTTGAAGCTTGGAAAAAAGCCAACACTTTTACGCAAAAACAAACCGGTTATGTAGCTGTTGGACTACCGATAAAAACAGGGGATATTGCTTCGGACAAAGCGCGTTTATTAGCCGAATTAATCGAACAATTTACTCGAGATGACAATCGTTTTTCGGTAGGTCAAAGCATCTTACTCCGAGATGTGAAGGAAGAACATCTTCCGGCTCTGTATCGTGCCTTGGAACAACTTGATCTCCAGCGTATCGGATTTCATAAAATAAACGATATCGTTACCTGTCCAGGAACCGATACCTGTAATCTTGGTATTGCCAGTAGTATGGGCTTAGCCAATGAATTACAAAAAGTAATAGAAACCGAGTTTTATTCACTTATCAACACCCACGAAATTCAAATTAAAATCAGCGGTTGTATGAATGCCTGTGGGCAACACACCCTAGCGCACATCGGTTTCCAAGGGATGACTCTAAAATCAAATGGGTTGATTGCTCCCGCTACACAAATTCTTTTGGGAGGGGGAGTTCTTGGGAATGGAACGGGTCGATTTGCGGATAAACTCCTCAAGGTACCTGCAAAAAGAACTCCCGATGTTTTGCGCTGGATTTTGACCGATTTTGATTTCAATCGAGCAGAAGAAGAGGATTTCTTTGCCTATTATGATCGACAAACCAAGGATTACTTTTACCAAAATTTAAAACATTACAGTGCAGTTGAACATCTAGCCTCCGAAGATTTTATCGATTTTGGAGCAAAAGAAAAGTATGAAAAAGCAATTGGTATCGGTGAGTGTGCTGGAGTTACCATCGACTTGATTCAAACATTGATTTTTGAAGCAGAAGAAGCCTTAGAATGGGCCAATGAAGCCTTGACTGAAAAACGATTTGGAGACGCTTCTTATCATGCATATAATGGACGCATTAGAGCAGCAAAGGCCTTATTAACTTCGGTCGATGCCAAAACCAATAGTCATGCCTCTATAATAGCAAGTTTTGACACCCATTTCCCAGCCTTTAAAACAGAACAATCCCGTTCCTTTTCAGAAGGAATAGAAGATTTTAGAAACAAGCAATCCGATGAACCTTTCGCAAATACTTTTTTAGAAGAAACTAAGAAAACCATTCAATGGATCAAAAAATCAAGAAATGCAACAGTTGAATAAGGGCAGTATTTGTCTGGTTGGAGCCGGTCCCGGAGATCCCGAATTAATTACCCTCAAGGGACTCAAAGCAATTCAAAACGCAGAGGTGATTCTATACGATGCTTTGATTAATCCCCTGCTTCTAGATCATAATCCGGTTGCTAAGAAAATCTTTGTAGGGAAACGTAGAGGTTTTGCTCAAAAAACCCAAGAGGAAATCAACCAATTATTGGTACATTTTGCCGCACAAAACAAAAAAGTTGTTCGCCTCAAAGGGGGTGATCCGTTGCTTTTTGGTCGAGCTTGCGAAGAACTTTCCTATGCCGCTTTATTTGATGTCGAAACGTCAATTATTCCAGGAATATCTTCATTCACAGGTATTGCTGCTCAGCATCAAATACCATTGACAAAACGATCGATCTCAGAAAGTTTATGGGTAACTACTGGGCATACTCGAGATGGGCAAATATCATCTGACATTCCCTTAGCCGCCCAATCGAGTGCTACCATAGTGGTGTTGATGGGGATGCGTTTCCTGAAGGAAATTATAAGAGCTTTTAGGGAACACAAACCCAAAACTTATCCGGTTGCCATAATCCAAAACGGAACAACCAAGGCCGAAAAAGTAGTGTTGGGAACTTTAGAAACTATTGAAGAAGAGGTTCAGAAGCATTCCATTTCAAATCCTGCAAATATTATTTTTGGAGCTGCAGTTCTCGATCAAATAACCCAATACAAAAACTTAAAAAGTACATTATGTTACCAATGAATCAGCTGTATCCTATATTTCTCAAAACAGAAAATTTACAGTTTTTGATTGTCGGCGGTGGGAATGTTGCCCTTGAAAAATTAGAGTTTTTAATCAAGTCTAGTCCCAATGCGCAAATTACAATGGTTGCTCCTTTCTACCGAGAAGCCACCCTAAATTTTGTGGCAAACAAAGTCAACATTCATCTGATCCATCGGGGGTTTAACTCCTATTTCTTGCGTGGTAAGCATATTGTAATTGCAACGACCGATGACCCAGTGGTCAATCAAAAAATACATTATTTTTGTAAAAAAAAGAGAATATTAGTTAATGTAGCTGATACTCCCGACCTTTGTGACTTCTATATGGGAGGAATCGTTACTAAAGGGAATTTGAAAATAGGCATTTCAACCAATGGGAAGTCGCCGACCCTAGCCAAAAGAATCCGACAATTTTTAGAAGAATTGTTCCCCGAGGAAATCAATGATTTGCTTGATACATTGCAGAACTATAGAAAAACTTTAGATGGAGATTTTGAATTTAAAGTAAACGAAATGAATAAAATGACTAAATCTATTTTAGAAAGAAATGATACAAACTGATATAATCATCATTGGAGCTGGTCCCGTAGGACTCTTTACTGTATTTGAGGCTGGCCTCATGAAATTAAAGTGTCACCTAATCGATGCTATTCCGCAAGCCGGAGGGCAGTTATCCGAAATTTATCCTAAGAAACCCATCTACGATATTCCGGGCTTTCCTTCTGTTTTAGCTGGAGAACTAGTAGATAATTTACTGAAACAGGCAGAGCCTTTCAATCCTGGGTTTACCCTGGGTGAACGTGCAGAAACTATTGAAAAACAAAAAGACGGAAGCTTTATTGTAACCACAAGCGAAGGCACACAACATCAAGCGCCAACAGTAATGATTGCAGGTGGATTAGGGAGTTTTGAGCCTAGAAAACCAAAAATAGAAACACTAGCTCAGTTTGAGAAAAAGGGTGTCGAATATATGGTTCGAGAACCCGAAACCTTTTTAGGGAAGAAATTATTCGTCTCAGGCGGAGGAGATTCCGCGTTGGACTGGGCAATTTATTTTGCAGAAAACCATGATATCCCTGTAGGATTGGTTCACAGAACGGATATGTTCAGAGGACATAAAGATTCGGTTGAAAAAGTATATGCTTTACAGAAGCTAGGAAAAATAGATTTGTATACGCACGCTGAAGTCGTTGACTTACATGGAACCGGTAAATTGGAGCAAATAGAATTGAAACAAAAAGATCATGACAACATTAAAGTTGATGTTGACTATTGGTTACCCCTTTTTGGTTTATCTCCAAAATTAGGCCCAATTGGTGATTGGGGACTAGAAATTGAAAAGAATGCGATTGTTGTAGACAACACACTAGACTACCAAACCAATATCCCAGGCGTATTTGCAATTGGTGATGTAAACACTTATCCTGGGAAATTAAAACTCATTTTATGTGGTTTTCACGAGGCTACACTTGCGGTTCAAACGGCCTATAAAATCATACATCCCGACAAGCGTTTTACAATGAAATACACCACGGTTCAAGGGATTCAGGGTTTTGAATAGAAAATATTTTATTTTCTATTGGAATCTTTTCAAGAATTTGAATACTAATTTTAACAGATTTTTTAGAAAACATTACCAAGCCCTTAACAAGAGTTTCGCCTGTAACTAGATACTTTTACTCTATAGTTTTCATGTATTAGTTAATAATTTTGATTAATTGCTCCTCAATCCTTACTGGTGTTGGGGAGTTTTTGTTTTATATCTTTACGTTTGGATGAAAACAAATAAAGATAAAATACACAGCATCGATCTTCACGGAATTCGACATAAACAAGCACTTGAATTGGTGCATAAAACGATAAAAGATTGCGCTATACACAACAACTTTTCGTTGACGATTATTACTGGGAATTCCACCGTACTTCAAGATCGGATTTTTAAGGAGTGTTTAGAAGGAACTGAATTCACTTATTTTATTCCTTCTTGGAACATGGGGCAAATCATTGTTGAATATGTTTTACTTTAAATTGAATTTAAAAGAAGAAAGACGTGATGAACTCGAATAAATCAAAAATAAACGAAGAGCTTAGGAAGCATCATCAAGCATTTGATGCATTAATTGATGGACTCCCCCTTGATGTGTTTGAAGATAATTCCACTGGTAAATGGTCTGCTGGGCAAGTACAACAGCACATCATATTGTCCTTAAAACCAATAGTTCTTGCAATGCGGCTTCCCAAGTTTTTGTTACGATATCAATTTGGATTAACCAATCGTCCCTCAAGATCTTATGATGATTTAGTAGCCCGCTACCTAAAGGCTTTAGACGGAAGAGCTGCGGTAGCTCCAAAGCGATTTTCTCCCAAGCAAATTGGTGGTGAAGCAAAACAGCAACAAACAATTCAATTCAATAAGCTGACCCATCGCTTGATACAATTGGTGCATAAATGGGGAGAAGACGATTTAGATCTTTATGTCATTCCGCACCCATTAATGGGAAAGTTGACCTTTAGAGAAATTTTGTATTTTACTATTTATCATGTGCAACATCACAAGAAACAAATTGATGCAGTTGTAAAAACAAAAAAGTAAAATGAATTTACTCAAACTAAAAGTCTTTTTTTTAAGCCCCCTACTACTTTATATACTGTTAGCTTCAGCCCAAGAGTCATCCTTTGAGACTATGGTCGATGGATTAATATCTGGTCATGTTCCAGTTCTTAGTGTAAAAGAACTTCAAACCAAACCTAACATCATTCTTTTGGATTCTCGTACAAAAGCAGAATATGACGTCAGTCGTATTGAACACGCTGTTTGGGTAGGAGAAAAAGACTGGGATTTAAAATTCTTAAAAAGAATCAACCCAGAGCATACGGTAGTTGTGTACTGCAGTGTTGGCTATCGAAGTGAAAAACTTGTGAAAAAACTAGTCCGCTTAAATTTCAAAAAGGCCTTTAACCTTTATGGTGGGATTTTTGACTGGGTCAACCAAGGGAATCCTATTGAAAGTGCTCATGGAAAAACCGATAGTATTCATGGATATGATGAAAACTTTGCGCGTTGGGTAGAAAAAGGGGTGGTTATTTTCTAAAAAAAGGGGTGATTGTTTAATGATTTGATAATTTTTTAGTCAAAAATTCATTTATTCTCAACATATAGTTGTAATTTCCTTCAAACTATTTTTATTATGAATGAGATTATTATTGTTGTAGTCGCTATAGTTGTTCTTATTGTAGGAGTAATTATCTACGGTGTTGTAAGTACCACCGTGGGTAGTGAAGAAGATATTAATAAAAACTACATTCCAGATCGTTTTGAACGTATGGTAGGAAAAGATCCTAAAAAGAAAGAAAAGTAAGTGTTTTTTTAGGTCTACCAACGACTTCGAATACGGTTTTAATTTATTTAAAATTGACTTAAAAGTACGGTGATTTTAAATGAAGTTGCACTGATATGACTAATTTCAGTCCTGTTTACACCAAAAAAAAGACCCGATTAACGGGCCTTTTAAAATAAGTATCGAATACATTAAGCAACGTTTTGCTTCTTGATCAGGTTTAAGGCTGAACCTTCTTTGAACCACTCAATTTGCTGTTCGTTATAGGTATGGTTTGCTGCAATGGTATCTTTTGATCCATCGGCGTGAACCACCTCAACAGTAATTTGCTTTCCAGGAGCAAGATCTTT
>CBFHHG010000011.1:0-40111 GCA_965655585.1 Candidatus Arcticimaribacter sp.
ACTATAGCGGCAGCAGTACTGATACCACTTTCCGAAACCTTTACAAAGTCTGCAGGGATTTGTTCAACGAGTGTTCGGCTGGTGTCGAGGTCAACTTCAAAGGTTTTAAGGTTGCGGTTGTTTACACCAAAAAGGTCTAGAGAAGGCATAACCGACTTTTCCAGTTCTTCTAAATTATGTACTTCCAATAACACTTCTAAACCCAGGCTTTGCGCGGCTGTGGAAAGCTGTTGAATTTCGTTTCGAGTCAATACGGAGGCGATTAATAAAATCACATCCGCACCATGTGCCTTTGCTTCAATGAGTTGGTATTCGTCTATAATAAATTCTTTGCGTAACAAGGGGAAATCGGTTACAGCCCGAGCAAGAGTTAAATCCTCGAGGGAGCCACCAAAATATTTTCCATCAGTCAAAACCGACATGCCACAAACACCAGCAGTTTCATAACCCTGAGCAACATCGGTTACCGAAAGGGAGTTGTTGATGTTTTGCTTAGAGGGTGATCTCCGTTTATGTTCTGCAATAATCCCTGATTGACTTGCTTGCAAGGCCGCCGCAAGGGAAGAAGTTGTTCGTCCAAAAAGGGGAGATGCTTCCCAGTAGGCACTTGGGAAAAGTTGTTTACGTAAGGCAACTTCAACTTTTTTATCTGCAATTATTTTATCCAATATAGTCATTAGATGCTTAGTTTTTGAAGGGTTGTTAAAGCGCGCAAGGCTTTGCCGCTCAGTAGGGATTCTTTTGCTTTTTCAAAACCTTCGATTGGGCTAAGATTCAAAGCAGTTGCAATGGCCATTCCAGCGTTTGCACAGATGACGTTTTGTTGTGCTTGTGTTCCTTTGTTTTGGATGACATTCATAAAAATTTCAGCTGAGGAAGCTACATTCGATCCTCCAGAAATATCCGAAGCCCGAAGCGACTCTATACCAAAATCTGCTGGAGTCAATACGCGTTCACTGTTTTTGCTTAATGCTTTTGTAGGACCTGTTAACGAGATTTCGTCATACCCCTTGAGGTCATACAAAATGGTAACCTGTTGTTCTGTTTTTTGAAACAGATAGTGGTAGAGGCGCGCCAGTTCTAAATTGAAAACCCCTGTCAATTGGTATTTTGGAAAAGATGGATTGACCAAAGGTCCTAGCATATTGAAAAATGTTTTCACGCCTAAATCCTTACGAACGGGAGCTACATTTTTCATTGCTGGATGAAAAAGGGGAGCATGTAAAATACAAATTCCTGCTTGCTCCATACAACCTTTTAAAAAGGCCTCGTCGTTTGAAAACCGAATACCCAGATGTTCCAAAACGTTACTCGATCCACAGCCTGACGAAACACCGTAATTTCCATGCTTAGCCACATGAATTCCTGCACCAGCAGTTACAAATGAGGAGAGGGTAGAAATATTGAAGGTGTCTTTTTCATCGCCTCCAGTTCCGCATAAATCGATGGTTTCGAATTCACTCAGGTCAACAGCAATACAAAGTTCTAGAAGTGCTTTGCGAAAACCTTCGAGTTCACTCAAACTAATACTTCGCATCATATAAACGGTCAAAAAGGAAGCGATCTGACTGCTGTTGTATTTCCCCTCTGCAATGTTGATGATCATCTGTCGGGCTTCTTCTTTGGAAAGTTGCTCGTGTCGAATCAAACGGTTGAGTGTGCTTTTCATAGCTTATGCATTAATCCAGTTTTCTATTATTTTTTTTCCGTTGGGTGTGAGTACAGATTCTGGGTGATACTGAACCGCACAAACCTTATACTTTCGATGTCGGAGGGACATCAGCTGACCTTCATCATCAAAAGAAGTAGCGATCAATTCTTCGGGAAGAGGTGTTTGTACTACCCAAGAATGATATCGACCAACTTCAAAGGTTTTGGGAAGATCTTTAAAAAGAACATCATCTGCAACAACATTAATCGGAGTGGCAACTCCATGGTACACCTTATCTAAGTTGATGAGTTTGGCTCCAAATACTTCTGCAATTGCTTGTTGACCCAAGCAAACACCCAAAATACTCTTGGTAGGGGAGTAGCGTTCAATAGCGGCTTTTAGTAAGCCCGATTCTTCCGGTATCCCTGGCCCGGGCGAAAGTACGATGTGGTCAAATGCTTCAAGTTCATCCAAATCAAATTGGTCGTTCCGTTTTACAGTAACTTCGCAATGCAACTCTTCTAGGTAATGCACCAAATTATAGGTGAACGAATCATAATTGTCAATCAGGAAAACTCTTTTCATATTAAACGTCTTCGGCTAAGGTTAAGGCTTTGTCTAAAGCCCCTAATTTATTATATACTTCTTGTAGTTCGTTTTCGGGAACAGAATCGGCTACTATTCCAGCCCCGGCTTGATAGTGTAGTTTTTGGTTTTTGGATAAAAAAGAACGGATGATGATGGCGTGATTGAAATTGCCTTTAAAGTCCATATATCCAATGGCGCCACCATAGAAATCCCGTTTTGTTTTTTCGTAGCGGTCGATGAGTTTTAGGGCATTGTGCTTGGGCGCTCCACTGAGGGTTCCTGCGGGGAATGTATCGGCAACGACCTGAAAGGTTTTAGCAGCCTTCTTCATGGTGCAGGTTACTTTGGATACCAAGTGAATTACATGAGAGAAAAATTGAACCTCCCTGTTTTTTTCTACAACCACCTCAGAGCCATTTCTGCTTAAATCGTTCCGCGCTAAATCGACCAGCATTACGTGCTCACTATTTTCTTTTGGATCTTGGGCGAGTTCCAATGCTGCTTGCTTGTCTTGCTCATCATTTCCTGTTCGTTTAAACGTTCCTGCAATGGGGTGTATCTCTGCTTTCCCTTCCTCTACAATAATTTGAGCTTCGGGAGAACTTCCAAAAATCTTGAAATCTCCGTAGTCAAAAAAGAAGAGATAGGGAGAAGGGTTGATGGAACGTAGGGTACGGTATACATTGAATTCATCTCCTTTAAATTCCTGAGAAAAACGACGGGAAAGAACCAATTGAAAGACATCGCCACGGAAACAGTGTTGTTTCCCTTGGTCCACAAATTCGAGGTATTCTTCATCTGTTAGATTTGAAGTTTTGGCTCCTACTTTTTCAAAAGAAAATCGGGTGCTGTTTTTGGCTTCAAGCACTTGTTCTATAGTCTCAATATTATGTTGTTCGTTGTATACATGGGAGAACAAATGGGCTTCGTGGTTGAAAAGACTAATCGCAATGATGTTTTGATAAACAGCATAGTATATTTCGGGAATATCGAGCCCTTCTTTTTCCTGGTTCAATTCTAGATTTTCGAAATGCTCTACCGCATCATGGGCGATGTAACCAAAAATACCATTACTAATGAATTTAAATGGGTAATCTTCGCTCTCAAATTGTTGTGAAAATTGATGAATGCGCTCCGGGATATTGGCATCTGCCTTAAGAGTTTCACTCCTGCGCTCGCCGTTTGGGTATTGAATGCTGAGCTGCTTGTTTTTCAATTCTATGGAAGCAATAGGATTACAACAGATGTACGAAAAATTTTTGTTGTTCGCATGGTAGTCGCTACTCTCTAGGAGCAAACTGTGTGGAAAAACATCTCGAATCTTTAAATACGCACTTACTGGAGTCAGGGTATCTGCCAGTATTTTTTTATGTTGCGATTGTAATGTAAAGGTCTTCATAGGTCTAAAATTAAAAAAGGCTTGTCGTGATGACAAGCCTTTGATATATTGAAATAGCGTTGATCACGAATAAATTAATTTATTCGTTCCACCATGCTGTAAAATTTGTAATTCGTTTCATTAGTTCAAATATAGTTCAAAATACTTTTAATCCAATAGAATTACAAATTATTTGTTCGCGTGAGATCCATCGCAATATCCATCTGGATTTTGTGTGTTTCCACAGCCACATTTTGGTCGTTCTGCTCGCATGATGTTTATAGTTTTAGAGTTACATCCAATTCAAATTCGTTGTAAATTACTTTATCTCCGAGGTTGTCAAAGAAAGAAGTAGATCCATAACGGATGTCGTAAAGCGATCGGTCGATGATTACTTTTGCTGTTGCTTCTCCAGCACTTAGTTGAAGATCAAACGTTGCAGGGTTTGTTTTTCCTTTAATTGTGAAATCGCCCGTTACCGTATATAAGCCAGTCCCTTTTGCTTCAACTGATGTGAATGTTAACATTGCCTCAGGGTGTGCAGCTACCCCAAAAAAGTCATCTGACTTTAAATGTCCTGTAAGTTTTTCTGCAGATTCTCCTTCAATATCAGTAACGGTAATCGAGTTCATGTCTACGGTAAAAGATCCACCCGTTAGCACTTCGCCTTCCATTTCTAATTTCCCTGACACCAGGCTGATGTTTCCTTCGTGTTGCCCGGTAACTTTTTTACCCAACCAGTGAATAGCACTTTCTGCTGCATTGATTGTAGTTTCTTGGGCACTTAGGTTTTGGATGCTAAAAAAAGCAGCAGTCGTTAAAAGTAAGGTTGCAATTGTTTTTTTCATGTTCATTTTTTTAAATTAAAATTTATTTTCTGATATAATGCTGGTTTGTATTTTAGAAAGAAGACGCATCAATTCTTCTTTTTCCTTATTATCTAGGTTCTTCATAAGAAACTGTTCTTTAGTTTCTAGTTTATGGTCTAGCGAGTTTAGTAATTCAAGTCCTTTTTTTGTTATAAAAATTTCAATCTTACGTCGATTTTTTTCACAGACAAAGCGATTTACATAACCCCCTTCGATAAGTTTGTCGATCAGGCGTGTCGTGTTACTCATTTTATGAATCATCTGTTCCTGAATGGTCGACAAATTGGCCGCTTCTCCCTTTCGTCCCCTTAGTATCCGCAATACATTGAATTGAGGTAAGGAAATCCCGTGGATTTTAAACAGAACAGAAAGCTCGTCATTGACTTTATATCCACTCCTCAAGAGGCTTATCACGGTTTCTTTTGTCAGTTGCTTATTCATATATTGTACTTACAACATTTGTAGGTACAAATATAATAAAAAGATTTAAAAAACAAAATATAGCATTGAAAATAATATTTTGAAGATCCATCAAATCCAATTACATTTGATTAAAATTAATTAAGATGAATAATCTAGATCAAAAAGAATGGGTAGCCTTAATGAGAGAAACACCGGATGCAATCCTCTTGGATGTGAGAACAGAAGAAGAGTTTGAGTCGGGTTATATTAAAGGTGCACAACTGATCGATATAAGACAACCACAACAATTTATGGATTCAATTCAGTCATTGGACAAAGACAAATCTTATTTTGTTTACTGCCGTTCTGGTGCTCGAAGTGGACAAGCGTGTCAGTTATTAGAACAATTAGGAATTGCTTCTGCCTATAATTTGGATGGAGGAATAATGGCGTGGACGGGTGATGTTGTAGTATAGTTTAGGTTCAAGTCTTTTCATTGCCCCAAGCCTATGAAAGAAGATTTTTTACACTTTTTGTGGAAGCATCAAAAATTTCCTCACAACAATCTTGTTACCACCCAAGGTTCACCTTTGCAGGTCGTGAAACAAGGGGTTTATAATACGCAAGCCGGGCCCGATTTTTCTAATGCCCGATTAAAGATCGATCAATTGGATTGGGTTGGTCATGTTGAAATTCATCTGAAATCATCCGATTGGTTTGCACATCAACACCATCAAGATTCTAATTATGATGCAGTAGTTCTGCATGTAGTTTGGGAGGATGATGTTCCTGTAGTTACGCAATCGGGTATGCCGCTTCCTACCTTGGAGTTGTCTAAGATTGTTTCTCCTATTTTTATTAAACAATATAAGAAGCAATTTTTGCAAAGACCCCAATGGATCCCTTGTGAAGAACAAATCCATAGGATCGACAGCATGGTTTGGACGCATTGGAAAGAGCGTCTGTTTATAGAGCGTATTGAACGCAGGTCTAAGCTGATCGATGAATTGTTGAAACAATTTAAAAACGATTGGGAGGCAGTTTGTTTTATGTTACTCGCCAAAAACTTCGGCTTGAATGTAAATGGGGCTTCTTTTCTTGAAGTAGCCAAGGCTATACCGTTCCACGTGATTCGAAAAAACTGGGAGGAGGTAGGGAAGCTTGAAGCTTTGTTTATGGGCATGTCGGGGATGTTGAATCCCCCCTACAATGATTTCTATCAAGAAACCCTCGGGACAACTTATGCCTATCTAAAGCGTAAACATCAACTCCAAAAAATAGAAGGAGTAAGAATGCAATACAGTCGGTTGCGACCCATGAATTTTCCAACCATTCGATGGGCACAATTAGCTCAATTATATACTTCAACCCAAGGACTCTTTTCTCGTTTTATCCAAAAAGAGGATCAGTTCAATACCGCTTGGCTTGCAGGGGTTCGAGTTTCCGACTATTGGAAAACCCATTATGTCTTTGGCAAAAATTCTACTTCAAGAAATAAAAGTCTTTCCAAAGCCTTTCAAGAGCTGTTGTTGATCAATACCATAATTCCGTTGAAGTTTGCGTACGAGAACCACAGGGGTAATGACCCTTCGGAACTCGTTTTTGATTGGGCTCAACAAATAAAGCCAGAGAAGAACAGTATAGTTTCTGGATTTGAGAAATTAAAAGTGAGCGCAACTTCAGCTTTGGATTCACAAAGCTTAATTCAGTTAAAAACGACCTATTGTGATCTAAAAAAATGCATAAATTGCACCGTCGGATATACCTTATTAAATAGCGCTTCTAAACATGAATAAAATAAGACATTGGTTTGAAAAGCATGGCTTTGAAGTGAGTAGTCGCTTTGCAGATACTCTAGGCATGAAAGTTAAGAACGTCCGACTGTTTTTTATTTATGCATCTTTCGCAACTTTTGGAGGCTTTTTCGGTCTCTATCTGACCCTTGCCTTCTGGATGAAATTGAAGGACATGATCTACACAAAACGCACCTCTGTTTTTGATTTGTAATAAATGACTTGGGATTAAAGTTTGTTTTCTAACCTAATTTTTCGATCTTGGTCGTCAACTAATTTAAGAAGATTACAAAATATGAAGTATCTCACAAACAAATCGAAATACCTATTCCTACTTTTATCGGTTCTTTCGATTCCCTCAATTTTTGCTCAAGAAAAGGGGTTAGATCAACAAATAGATGAGGCCTTTAAGCCTTTTTCAGACGCCATTTCAAACATCATATTTTTCGAAATCTTAGGTGCTCCCTTTGTTTTAATTCTCTTGGTTGGTAGTGCGTTGTTTTTTACGATTTATTTTGGTTTTGTAAACATCCGAAGGTTTCCAACAGCTATTAATGTTGTTCGTGGAAAATACGACGAATTGGATGAGGGTCATGATGGAAAAAAATCCGGTGATGGTGATGAAGGTGAGGTAACGCATTTTCAGGCGCTTGCAACTGCTGTTTCGGGTACCGTTGGGAATGGTAATATTGCTGGTGTTGCTTTGGCTATTGCTTTGGGTGGCCCTGGGGCAACTTTTTGGATGGTTATTTGTGGCTTATTAGGAATGTCTTCTAAGTTTGTTGAATGTACCCTAGGAGTTCAGTATCGAGATGTTGGCGAAGATGGAACCATTTATGGTGGACCGATGTATTATATAAGTAAAGGTTTAAAGGAAAGAGGTTTTACGTCCTTAGGAAAAGTTGCCGCTGTATTTTTTGCTATTTTCTGTATTGGAGGCTCGTTTGGAGGTGGAAACGCTGCACAATCCAACCAAGCCACAATTGTATTAAAAGATTTAATGAATTTGCAAAGTACTGCTGCTGGCTTTTGGATTGGTATTATCCTCGCTATTTTAGTCGGTATCATCATCATTGGAGGAATTAAAAGAATTGCTCAGGTTACAGAAAAAGTGGTTCCTTTTATGGCAGTAATGTACGTTATTGCTTGTCTCTATATTATATTCAGTAATTACACACTTATCGACGATGCGTTTTCGATGATTTTTAGAGAAGCTTTTAATCCAACCGCAATTGGCGTTGGTAGTTTTATTGGGGTGTTATTGGTCGGTTTTAAACGAGCAGCCTTCTCTAATGAAGCGGGTGCTGGTTCTGCTTCAATTGCACATTCAGCCGTAAAAACAAAATATTCAGCTTCAGAAGGATTGGTGGCTTTATTGGAACCCTTTATTGATACGGTAGTGATCTGTACCATGACTGCCTTGGTGATTATTATATTCAACTTCGGTGGTGCTTTTCAGTACGGAGGAGAAGGGGCAGTAATGATTGACGGTATTTCGTACGAGGGTGCTGGGATTACCTCCATGGCTTTTGCACAATACATTCCGTATTCTAATATATTTTTAACAATAGCCGTTGTCTTATTTGCGGTTTCAACAATGATTTCTTGGTCCTATTACGGCCTACAATCTTGGAAATATTTATTCGGTAGAGGTCAAGCAGCAGATTTAGCTTATAAATTATTGTTCTTAACTTTTGTAATCATCGGAGCTTCTGCAAGCATGAATTCAATTTGGGCTTTCTCGGATGCAATGATCTTTGCGATGGTATTCCCAAATATGGTCGGTCTCTTTCTCTTGTTCCCAGTAGTTAAAAAAGAATTGAACAGATACTTAAAAGCGATTCGTACAATAGAGGACTAAAAAACATAACAGATGCCAAAAAAAAGGTCATTCGCTTTTCGTTCGTTTCGAACACAGCGTGTGGCCTTTTTTTTATTTCTAGTATTGATCGGTTTTCAGATCTATCTGGAAAACAACACAGCAGAAGAGGCGATCGATATCCTTGTTTTTGACGCTGCCCTACAAGAACAGATAGATTCGGCAAAATTGCAAAAGCAACAGCCTCGCGTCTTTCCTTTCAATCCTAACTATATTTCTCTTTCAAAAGGATATCAGCTGGGACTTTCTCTTGAGGAGATAGAGCGCCTGCATCGGTATCGAGACACAGGAAAATTCATCAACTCAGTCCTAGCTTTTGAGCAAGTAACCCAAGTAACTCCTAGTTGGCTGAAACAGTATAGCCCTTATTTTAAATTTCCCGATTGGGTGACTGCTGAGACTGAGAAGAGAAAGAAACCCAAAACCGTTGAGGTAAAGGAATTGAATACTTCCACAGCAGCAGATTTGACTCAAGTTCGTGGAATTGGAGCTGTGCTCTCTAAGCGAATTATTAAATACCGAACACGCTTACAGGGTTTTGACGAGCTCAATCAGCTTTATGAGGTATATGGTCTCGACTCTTTGGTCGTTGAGAACATCAAGCGTCAATTTAAAATAAAAACAAAACCAAAGCGAACAAAAATACCCCTTGCTGTGGTAACCTTAGAAGCCCTTTTAAGGATTCCGTTTTTGAGTAAATCAGAGGCAAAGAAGATCATAGGTTTGCGTACACGCAACCAAAATTTAAGCTTAGAAAATCTTCGAACTGAACCCGGTTTTGATTCCTTGAAAATAGAAAGATTAGCACTATATTTGCAGTAAATATTATATTTATGAATTCAACTACTTTCTCTTATGAGACATCAGAATCGTTAGATCTTGTAGCTGACTCAGCTCGAGATTTTGCCATACAGTATATATTGCCTCATGTTCGAGAATGGGATGAGTCTCAACATTTTCCTATGGATGTCATGCGTAAAGCTGGTGCTCTAGGTTTTTTAGGTATTTTAATTCCGGAAGAATACGGAGGTTCAGGTTTGGGTTATCACGAGTATATAGCTGTAATTGAACAAATCTCTATTGTAGATCCGTCTATCGGACTATCAGTAGCGGCACACAATTCACTTTGTGCAAATCACATTTACCTTTTTGGAAATGAATCTCAACGTTCCAAATGGCTTCCTAAGCTTACTTCTGGCGAGCATATTGGTGCTTGGGGTCTGACAGAACACAACACAGGTTCTGATGCAAAAGGAATGAATACTACCGCAAAAAAACAAGGTGATTCTTGGGTGTTGAATGGAACTAAGAACTTCATTACGCACGGGAAAAGTGGGCATCTTGCTGTGGTTATAGCCCGTAATGGCGAAAAAGGAGACAGTAGAGGAATGACTGCTTTTGTAATAGAGCGAGGAACTCCAGGCTTTGGATATGGTAAAAAGGAAGATAAATTGGGGATGCGAGCTTCAGAAACCGCTGAAATGGTTTTTGATAACTGTATTATTCCAGACGAAAATCGACTGGGCGAAATAGGTGAGGGGTTCATTCAATCCATGAAAATATTAGACGGAGGTCGTATTTCAATTGGTGCCCTTTCTTTAGGAGTTGCCAAAGGGGCTTACCAAGCTGCATTGCAATACTCGAAAGAGCGGAAGCAATTTGGTCAACCGATAAGTTCTTTTCAAGGAATTTCATTCAAGCTTGCAGAAATGGCTACCGAAATAGAAGCATCTGAATTGCTGCTGCACAAGGCTGCATTCGATAAGATTCAGGGTAAGAACATCACCAAGATTGGAGCAATGGCTAAGATGTATGCTTCAGAAGTATGTGTAAAAGTTGCTAACGAAGCGCTTCAGATTCATGGCGGTTATGGATTTACTAAAGACTATCCCGTTGAGAAGTTTTATCGGGACGCAAAGCTTTGTACCATTGGGGAAGGAACTACAGAAATACAGAAATTAGTGATCTCAAGAGAACTCTTAAGAGATTAAATAAATAAAAATTAGATTTATCTCAAAGGTTGTTTATCTTTGCGATCTATTTTAACGAAAGGAGGTGCATTATTATGTTAATTATACCAATTAAAGAAGGTGAGAATATCGATAGAGCTTTAAAGCGCTACAAACGTAAATTTGATAAAACTGGAGGCATGCGTCAATTACGCGCACGAAAACAGTTTGCTAAACCTTCTGTCAAGAACAGAGTGAAAATTCAAAAAGCACAGTATATCCAAAAATTAAGAGACTCAGAAAGTCTATAATTTTAATTGCTACAAAAAACAAACGTTGTTGTTCAAAGTTTTATAACTTTGAGTAAGAACGTTTTTTTATGTCCATATCCCGCTATATCGAGTATATAACTTTTGAACGTAAATATTCGACGCACACCCAACTTGCTTATTCAAAAGACTTAGAACGTTTTCAGCAATTTTGTCATGAAACTTTCGAGGAACAAGACATTGATCAACTGCCTTATTCTATTATTCGTTCTTGGATCGTAGCACTTGTAGAACAAGGAAAAAGCAACCGTACGGTAAACCGTAAAATTTCTGTACTTCGTTCGTACTACAATTTCTTGCTTCGAACGGAAGTTATCACGGTTTCTCCCCTCCGAAAACACATACCATTAAAAGAAACGAAGAAGGCGCATATCCCTTTTTCTGAAAAAGAAATGACTAACCTTTTTGAAGGGAATCATTTTGAGGATAGTTACAAAGGAGTACTTCAAAAAACCATCATCGAACTTTTATATGCTACTGGAATGAGACGAGCGGAACTTATTGCGCTCAAGAGTAGTGATGTTTCTTTTGACACTGCTACGTTGCGGGTGCTAGGAAAGCGCAATAAAGAACGCCTGATACCGATTTTAAATACACTATCGCTAACACTGAAAACATATCAAAAGCTCGCTGAGCAGAATCCTAGTTTTGAATACAATAGCTATTTTATTCAATCAGAAAAAGGAGGGAAAGTGTCTGAAAATTTTGTTTACAAAACCGTAAATGATTATATTAGTTTAGTATCTACGAAGGTTAAAAGAAGTCCGCATATGCTACGGCATAGTTTTGCTACGCACTTGCTCAATAAAGGAGCAGACTTGAATGCTGTAAAAGAACTTTTAGGACACGCTTCTTTGGCGGCTACACAAGTTTATACACATACCAGTATCGATAAAATGAAAAAAGTGTACGCCCAAGCCCACCCTCGTGGTACCGAAAAATAGTTTTAATTTAAATTCCTCAATTATGACAATTAACATTCAATCAATCAATTTTACAGCCGACGGTAAACTCATTGACTTCGCCAAGAAGAAAATCGAAAAACTAGAACAGTTTTATGATAAGATTTTAAGCGCAGAAGTTGTCTTTAAAGTAGAGAATGCATCGGATCGAATTAATAAGTTTGCTGAGATTAAACTAAGAATTGTTGGAGATGATGTAATTGTTAAGAAAACTTGCAAAACCTTCGAAGAAGCTATTGATTTGAATGTCAGGGCAGCAGAGCGTATTTTGAAAAAACATAAAGAAACTTCAGTTAATTCATGATTTTTTTATGCAAATCCTTTGAATCAAAAAAAATAAATATCTACATTTGCACACCGTTCGAAAGAACGGGGTTTTATACCAATAAAAGCCGATGTAGCTCAGCTGGCTAGAGCAGCTGATTTGTAATCAGCAGGTCGTGGGTTCGAGTCCCTCCATCGGCTCAAAAAAAGAATCGAATACGTATCGATTCACTCAAGAATTTAGTTCTTGTTTATTGAAATATTACCGGGGAGATACTCAAGCGGCCAACGAGGGCAGACTGTAAATCTGCTGACTACGTCTTCGCAGGTTCGAATCCTGCTCTCCCCACACCTATAAACCTTCTTCGAAGGGTTTTTAACGCGAGAGTAGCTCAGTTGGTAGAGCGTCAGCCTTCCAAGCTGAATGTCGCCGGTTCGAACCCGGTCTCTCGCTCTTTTTTTATTGCCGGTGTAGCTCAGGGGTAGAGCGTTTCCTTGGTAAGGAAGAGGTCGGCAGTTCAAATCTGCTCGCTGGCTCAACAAGTTCAAGGCATACCGAAAGGTATAGCCTTTTTTTTTTGGACTTATCCGAACACTCTTTTCAAGATCATAAAGCCATTGTTACTTTACCTACTGATTAAAGTACTTTGTTTATTTACCGGAATTCTTTTCGACCTTTTTTTTCTTACTTTTTTAAAACCGAAACAAATCGATAAGTATTTGACTGCTAGATGCTTTTAAAAAAGAACAAAATCAACAAAACATACTTGTTTTAATATATATAGTTAATAATTTTTTTATTTTTACAAAATTAAAATTTAACTATACTATGAGATATTTCTTAACAACTTTATTTTCACTTCTTTTTATTACTGCGGTCGAAGGACAGGCACATGTAACTTCTTCGGGTATTTCAGTACAAGGTATTGCCCGAGATGCAAATAATTCTGCATTATTGAACTTGGATGCTTTGAGTTTGGACTTTGTAATCTACTACCTAGGAAGTGCTAACACAGAAGAGATTATTTATCAAGAATCTGGAAATGTATCTACAGACGGCTTTGGTGTCTTTTCTTATGTTGTAAATATTAGTAACAGCAATTTTGTTAAAATATCAAATAAAGAAAGCTATTTAAAAGTTTCTCAAGGTTCTGCAATTTTTTCAAACGAAAAACTTCATACCGTTCCTTATGCAATTCATGCTCAAAATGGAGTACCTACAGGCTCTATCATGCCTTTTGTAGGAAATTCAAATAATGTTCCAGCGGGATGGCTTCTTTGCGATGGTGCTAGCTTTACTGATGATGCCTACCACGCGAAATTAAAGTCTTTACTGGGTTCAGTTAATACACCAAATTTATCTGGAACGTATCTCAGAGGTACAGGAACATCAGGCAATCATGTTGGACCCAGCCTAAATGCATTTCAGCAAGACCAGAATAAAGAACATCTTCATGCTGTGACATTATCTGGAAACACAAACAATGACGGCGCCCATCGGCATATGTTGCCTTATGATGGTCAATCAGGAACAACTCAGCAAAGTCTTTCAGACACATCTGGTTATGATGAAAGTTGGAGAGATCCTGTCGACGATCCTAATAATGGTAATTCAATATCTACTGGATCTGAACATCAACATGCTCTCACACTTAGAGGAAATACAGATAATTCAGGTAGTGCAGAGGCTCGAGTTTATGGCTATGGAGTAAACTACATCATCAAAATTTAATTCCTTTTCTTTATGAAAAAGTATTATTCAGCCCTTGTACTAGGACTCAGCTCCTTATTGTTTTATGCTCAAATCCAAGAAGCACCTGGTGTTAAGTCTATTATTTCAGCCGGTTCTAGTAGGGTTGAAAATTTAAATCACACAGTAACCGATCAATCAGGAAATACAGTCACGATACAGTCAGCTTCTTTGATTATAGGTCAGCCGTTTCTGGGTATCATTCAATCGCCCTATCAGCCCACAAATCAAAGTAATTATTCTCAAGACGATACGATAGATTTAGGTTTTCCTTGGAGTGTGTTGTACGCATTTGACACCTTCAGAGCAAATTCTCTTAAAATATCGAAAGGATACTACAGTGACCGTGTTGATATCAACTGGGAGATTAGTAATAATGCAGATAACATTACGGGCTATAACATTTACAGAACTGATGATATAACTTCTGACAGCCCAGATTGGGGTAATCCAATCCGAACACTCTCTTCCACAGAGCGATCTTATGAGGATCAGGACGTGCAAGGAGGCAAATTATATAAGTATAAAATTAAAGCCATTGGAGTTGTTACAGACGATCCTGACATTGAATTCATTACTTACATGTCTGGAATTGGGTATAGAAATCCAGCAGCTGTAATTACAGGAAACGTTAGTTTTGAGGGAGGTAACCCTGTTGAAGGCGTAACTATAGCCGCTGTTCCCGATGGTGGTTTTGGAGATTTTGGAAGTGCCTTGAGTATTCCTTCTAATGGATATGCTGAAATAAATCCGTTCAATAAATCGATCAATTCAAGTATAACACTTCAAGCATGGACTAAGCCGCATGCTTCTTTTTCATCTGATCAAGTTCGTTTGATTTCTTTGGAAAGTAGTCGAAGTAATACCTTGAATTTTGATGTAGGAATCATCAACAGTCGTTTGACTATAAACGTAAATAACTACTCTTTATCGATTAACGACTATATGCCTAGTGGTAAATTAACTAATCAGGACGAAGATGTTTTAATTCCGATTACTGATTTTAATACACAATTCGCCCACTTTTCTGCTGTATTGATTAACGGAGCTGTACCTAAGATTTATGTGAATGGTAGAAAGATAGACGCAGCTTATGTAACGGAAATGAACGAGTTGATAGCCAATTCTGATGCCTATACCGATGCAACGGTAACGCTTACGGATAGCGGACAAGTCATAACCTTTGATACAGATTCTTCTGGAGATCCACAGACCTGGACTTCTGCTAAAATTGGTGGACAGAAAGATGCTTATGTAGATGAAATCCGTCTTTGGACCAAAATACTTGATGATAAACAAATCGAACGCGACTTTAAATTATACCTTAAAGGAAACGAAGATGGACTACATACGTATATCCGTGCAAATGAACGTCTAGGACAATATGCTTACGACCTTTCGCGCACTGGGTTCGATTTTCATGGGAATGATTTGAATTTAAATCCAAGTCCCCTCTCAGGAAATCAACTCCCTGCTTTTACTACAGCTATTGGAAACCGCCCCACCAACAATCAGTTAGGCATCTATGGTGTTACCAACGAAAATGGAAGTTATGTTATCCCATCCATTCCTTACGAAGGAACCGGGCAAACATTTGTTATTACTCCTTCCAAAGGTGTGCATGAATTCAATCCTTCTAGTGAACTAATTTACTTAGGAGAAGGGAGTACGGTTGCCAATAATATTGATTTTATCGATATATCATCTTTTGTGTTCAGAGGAAGAGCACTCTATGATAGTAGAGGTGTTTTCCCAACGACCTCTTCAAGTGACAATGTAAATGGAGATATCATAGACAACGAAGCGTATAATGCTTATATCGTGGATGGCATAAAATATCCTAAGGGAGAATATTGGGCTGAGTACGGAACAGGCGCTGCAAGTGCTACCATTCTAAACTTAGTACGTTATGCGCCAATCGGAGTTTTTGAAGCGAATGTATATATCGACGGAACGCTTGTTTTAGATGAGAATAATGAGCCTGTAAAGACCGACAATCTTGGTCGTTTTACAATCTCTGTTCCTATAGGATTACATAAAATTTCAATAAAAAAATACAATCACGTATTTAAGTATGAGGGTAACTTCCCTCCTGAAGGTGAGTTAGATTACTATGAAGACAACGATGAAGAGGTAATATTCTTAGATGAAACCAAGGTTACAGTTGTAGGTAGAGTTGTTGGAGGAACTGTTGAGTCTAGTAAACCAATTGGATTTGGATTTGATGGCGAGCAATCCTATCGTCCATCTGCAGTAGACGATCCTGTTGTGTTCACATCCGTAAATAATATTGGTACTGCATCTGTAACGTTTGGGTATCGATCTCCTGGAGCAAATAACATTACACCAGAATTTCAAACTGCTTTTAGCACAAATGTTGATACAGGAGAGTACAGAGTATCGATCTTACCTTTGACCTATGAATTGACTTCAAGTGATGTGTATATCCCCAGTCAACGTTTAGTTAGTGATCAGACTTTTTTAGAAGCTGGAGAAGTATTTGATTTTTCCCAAATTAGCCCGGTACTAAACGATCATTTTATTGTTGATCAGGATACCATTGCAACTTCAGACCCTTTTAACTTTAAAAAGAGTTTTATCTATCGTTCTTCGCCTTTAATCACCGTACTGAGTCAAGAAACTGACGAAGGATTGACCATTGGTGAAACCTCTTATGTGGTAACAAATACTGCATTTGGGATTTATAGCCAGGGTAACGTATATGCTATAGAAGTACAACGAATTGAAAATTACACAAACTACGAACGACCTGTTGAAGAGCAAGTTGATGTTGTTCCTGTTACAGATGGTGATTTTATTATTACCAATGAATTAGCCGCTGACGGAGAGGGTAGTGAAACTGCAGAACAAGATCCAGATGATGCAAGTATTATAGTTTATCAATTTAAAGTAGGGGATCCCAATGTTGATATAACCACTAATTTCATTAAGAACCTTTCTTTAGTTTATAGAATTAACGGTATTGACAATGCAATTTCTGGGTATTTAAATCAAGGAATTATCATAGGATCAATCGCAGATGCTGGAGCTACATTCCAAACTGCTGGGCCTCAGGTTCCAGACATTGTTTTGAGAGATCCTCCAGGCTCAGAGAGTTATGCTTCTATTGAAAGCGGTACGACTTATTCGATAGCAAAGAAAAGTTCTAGTTCATACGCTAACAATACAGAAGTAGATTTAGCTATTAAAATTGGGGTTAAGTTTGGACTTGGGGGAGGCCTTGTGGGGCCTGCTGTTGATACAGAAAACTACGTTGAAGTTCAGGCGGGATTAAATGTAGGGCTTTCAACTTCGAATGGAGATGAGTTGACCAAAACCTATACTTTTGGACAAACTATTTCTACGAGTTCTGATCCTGATTGGGTAGGAAGTGATGCCGATTTATATATTGGTTCATCAACCAACCAATTCTATGGGTTAATGAACGACCTTAATTTGACTACGGACCCTACGAGTGATGCAAATGGTAACCTTACTTCTGTAACGGTGAATACGGCTAGTGGGCCTGTATATGTGAGCCTAAGAAAAATTCTAGTCTTTGGACCTGGAGACGAGGTTACTAGCTTTGTTTATTCTCAAAGACAAATTCTCACAGAAATTATTCCTGAGTTTGAAGAGATTATTGAAAATTACGTTTGCATTGAACTCAATCGAGATGAAATTGCTTCGAACGATGTTGCATGTCCAATAGCAATTGGATCTGAATCTGATCTTAAAGAATTAGTTTGGTATGAAAACCAGGTTAAACTTTGGAGAAGAATTATTCAACTTAACGAAGAGAAAAAATATCTGGCCCGAACAGATCGAGACGCTTTAAAAGCAACTATAGAATCTGAGATAAATCAAAACTTTTCTGTCGATGGGATATTATCACCAACAGGAAGTAACTTGAGTTCTATTTTAGATGGATATTTTTATGAAAACATTTCTTTTGATTCTGGTGTAGGATCTATATCAAAATCCATTGAAACTGGAAGTGCTTCTTCTTGGGAGCATACATTTGCCTATAACTTAGAGAGCTCTATTGCAGTTGAAGTTGCTGTAAATCTGGGTGGAGCAGGTTTTGAGGGAACTGTTAGGAATACGAATTCATTGGGTTATGGATACGATCAAAATGAGGTCGTTGAAGACAATCTTATTTACAGCTATGTTTTACAAGACAATGATGACTATAATAAATTAAGTGTTGATGTAATCAATGCGATGGATGGTAATGGTCCAATCTTTATTACACGAGGTGGAGAAACGTCCTGTCCTGTAGAAGGACCACAGTTTGCTAATTTCTTTCATCCCGATATTCAGCCTGTAGTTGCGCCACTAGACTCCTCGTTGAGATCACTTCAGGCAACAGAAAGCATCGAACTAAGTGCCGGTACTGTTGCTATCGAAGTGCCTTATATTAGCGTAGAAACAGAATCTATTTCAGGAGTTCCTGACGGTAGTCCAGCAGAATTCACCTTAAGTCTACGTAATGATTCTGTATTATTTCCTGAAGATTCAGATTTCATACTCTACGTTAATAACAACACCAATCCAAATAACGCAATCTTTAATCTTGACCCTTACGGGACACCATTCTTTTTAGATGGTGGAGAAACGGTATTTTTTACATTAACCTTAGAGAAAGGAACCAGTGATGTTTATGATTACGAAGATATCGAGTTGGTTTTTGAATCGGCCTGTGATGATGATCTGTTCGAAACAATTTCAATTTCTGCATTCTTTATTGAATCTTGTTCTCGTGTAAACATTCTACAGCCGGCTGATAATTGGGTCAAAAACAACTTGAATACAGTAGAGGAAAACAGAAACATACCCCTGAATATTGTTCTTAATGAGTTTGATTTAGCCTTCGAAAGTTTCGAGAGGGTTGTTTTAGAATATCGTCAATCCGGGACATCTGAATGGGTACGCTTGCATACCTATGTATTAGACGAAGCAATCTATGATGAGCTTATCAGTAACGGTACAACCGCTGTATCTACGGTAACTACAGATGCTCAAGAAATTGAGTATGCTTGGGATATTGTTGGTCAGTCACTACCTGATGGTGACTACGAGTTACGATCAAAAACGTTCTGTGCCAATGGAACAGAGTTTACATCAAAAGTTGTAAAAGGGAAAGTAGATTTGACGCCACCGACTGTATTTGGAACGCCACAACCAACCAATGGTATTCTGTCTATAGGAAGTGATTTAATCGTACGTTTCAATGAACCCGTTAAAGCAAACGGAACGCTTACGCGATACGAGTTTAATGTTCAGAAAAACCAATTGCCAGTAAACCATGAAGTAAGTCTATCTTTTGATGGAAGTACCAATACAGGTATTATTGACAGTCCGTTCATTAAGTCTGGAAACTTTGGAATTGAGTTTTGGATGAAAAACTTGGTTCAATCAAGTTCATCCGTATTATTAGACCAAGCGGGTGGACTTCATATTGAAGTTAACGGAAGCCAAATGGTCTTTGAAATAGGAGGAGAAACGATCTCCGGTCAAATATCCAATAACGGGACATGGAATCATTATGCATTATCGTATAACAATGAAACAGGGCAACTTGTTTTAATTGAAAATGATAACGAAGTTACCTCTCGTGTTGTAAATACTGACCTGAGTTTCAACAACAACAATTCAATATTTATTGGCGGTAATAGTTTTGCAGGAAAATTACACGATTTACGTTTCTGGAGTAAGTATATTTCCAGAGAAACTGCAGTTTCTAGTCAAAATAAATTGTTGAATGGAAACGAGCCAAATCTTATCGGCTACTGGCCTATGAATGAAGGGTACGGTAGCCGGGCAAACGACATTTCTCGCTTTAAACACATGCAGCTTTCCAATGTAAACTGGGATATTTTTCCGAATGGTACTTCGTATCAATTTAATGGTAACGAATATCTTGGCTTTACAAATACTAGTAATGTAATTGTTACTAAGGATATGGACATGACCATGTCTTTCTGGATGAAAACCAGTCAAAACCAACGTGCTACTTTGATATCGAATGGTCGCGGTGACGACTCAGATCCGATAACGAGTAATACTTACCGAAACAAATGGTCGGTTGATATTAATGAAAATGGTGGTATTGAATTGAACGCCGAAAACAGAACCTTCCCATTTGGAACCGCTCAAATCAATGATGACAGCTGGCATCATGTCGGTATAGTTCTCAGAAGAACTGGAAATCTTAGCTTATTTATTGATGGCGATCGTGTATCAAGTTCTGCTAATTCAGAATTGGGTGGTTTTTCAGGGAGCAAGATATTCGTAGGAGCTCGTGGTCAAATACAAGAGAATGGTTCTGAACTGGTTGATCAATATTATACTGGTTCTATTGATGAATTACGAATTTGGAGTGCTGCAAAAAGCGCAGAACAAATTAAAGAAGACCAATATTATGAAGCAGACTATGAATCTTTAGGTTTGATGCTTTACGCTCCTTTCAACGAGCCCGAGTTGTCTTCTACGAATGGTCCTCGTTACTATTATCCAGTGAATAGCCTTGTAAAAGCAAGCACTACAGCAGAGATCTCTCGAGGTAGTGTCAATTATTCTGATCTTACCCCGCCGGTAAAGCCTAAACGACCTGTTGAAAGAATCATAGTAAATGCATCGATCAATCAAGATGAAGTTTTCCTTTTGCCGCAGATTACGGATTGGGCTAGTATAGAACAGAAAGTAGCAAACATAACAATTGCTAATTTATATGACCTTTCTGATAACCGTCAACTTTCACCAGTTACTTACTCGGTGTTTATAAATAAAAACCCGCTGAAATGGTATATTGAGGGTTATGGCTCTGTAATTAACCTTGTGAAACCATTAGAAGAGAATACGAACCTTAATATTAGCATTGTAAACAGAAGTGGTACTGCACAGCCGTATTATATTTCTGGACCATCCTGGCTAACCATATCAGAGGATACGGGAACTGTTCCTCCCAACTCTACTATTGTTGTTCAAGCCCAAATAAGCGACGAAGTTTCACCAGGTAAATATGACGAAGAAATTGTTCTTTCTAATGACTATGGTTTTGATGAAAAAATTCAATTGAACTTGCGTGTTATTGCTCAAGAATTAAATTGGGAATTCAATCCAAACGAATTCAACGAATCAATGAATTTGATTGGAAAGGTTCGAGTCAACAATGAACTCAGCATGGACTTTTATGACAAAGTAATTGCTTATGTAGGAGATGAAGTTCGAGGTGTTGGTGAGCTAATATACATTGAACAATACGATGAGTACTTTGTTTTAATTACTGTTTACGGTGGAAGTGATGAGTCTGAACCGGTAGAGTTCCGTATTTGGGATGCGTCAGAAGGACGCCTAAAAGTCGCTTCAATTGAAGCCGGTATAACAGTAAACTTTACACCAAACGAGTTGTTCGGCGATTTCCAAAACCCACTGATTTTTGCAAACACCATCCAAGAGACTCAACCGATTGAATTGAGTAAAGGTTGGTCCTGGGTTTCTTTTAATGTATCGGGTAACTTATTTAACAACCTAAATGCATTTACGGAGAATCTAAAACTTAGAACTTCTGACATTATTTTATCGAATGGTCCTGCTCGTTTTGATACCTACGAAGTTGACGTAAACAATTCGGATAATTCTAGTTGGTATGGGACGATTTCTACAAATGGCGGACTTACCGCAAATCAAATGTATAAAATACGATTGTCTGAGGGTCAAAGTCTGTATACAACTGGTTCTCGTGTAGATCCGGCGCAGTGGACATTTGAAATTAGAGAAAACTGGAACTGGCTTCCATACATACTCAACGCTCGTGTTCCGCTAAATGAAGCACTAGCCCGATATGACGCACGTTCTGGAGATGTAATTAAGTCTCAAGATACATTTGCAATTTATGATGATGCCAACGGATGGATTGGTACTTTGAATTATCTAAGCAGCGGTGCAGGATACATGCTAAGGGCATCTCAAGCACAAACCTTTAGCTATCCTAGTTACTTTAGTAGTAAGTCGATGCAAAATGATGTAGGTAAAGCGACAAAACGCGACACTACTTTCAGTAAGTATCCTTCTAATATGAATGTAATTGCTGAAATCCCTGACGGATACGAAAGTGTTCGTTTCCTTACCGAAGATGGAACATTAGTTGGACAAGGAAAAGCCCAATACACAGATGGGAAATATGTTGCTTTTGTTACCGTTTTTGGAGATGCTTCTGAAAATCTTAAAATAGCTGTTGGCTGCGAAGATGATTTCAAAGTTGTGAATACTTCGATACAATTTAACGCAGATACTGTATTGGGTACATTCGACGAACCCCTCAGGATAAATGACCTGGAATGGATAGAGAGTACTTTTAAGGCATATCCAAATCCAGTTACTGACTTTGTTCAAGTAACCTTTAATTCTAAGGTGAAAACAACTTCAGAATTGATTTTGTATAACCTAAAAATGCAGAAAATATTCAACAGTCAATTTGATGTTAATGAAGGAGAAAATTCAATCCGAATTCCAATGGAAGGACAGGCCCGAGGAAGTTATATTCTTCACCTGAAAGTTAGTAATAGAACATTTTCTAAAGTCGTTATTAAAAGATAGTATTGTGAAGAAAGCATTTTTCTTATTGATTTTATTGAGTGTCAATATTCTTGAAGCTCAACAGCCCGATTGGGGTTTTGTAGAGTCAGACTACCAGTACAGTATGACCCTTATTTGCCGTCTCAATGTTAATGGTAGAATGCTTACAAGTACAAACGATAAGGTGGCTGCTTTTATTGATGGCGAAGTTCGTTCAGTAAGTTCGCCTTCATATGTTGATTCGCTTGGAGATTTTTTTACCTACATGACTATTTTTTCAAATAATCAAAGAGAGACGATTAGTTTTAAGATTTATGATGCGTCTACAGATGCAGTTGTGAGTATAGATAAGACTCTTAGTTTTGTAGTGAATCAACATATTGGAACCCTTTTTCAAACTGTTAGTGTAGCTTCCCCACCTTTAAATACAGAAACCGAAATATTGGATTTCTCTTTTGCTGGTGTCCCACTAAATGATACCGTAATTGATGGCAATAATTACACCTTATATATTCCCAATGTTGTGTCTAAAGAGTTTTTAGTTCCAAATTTCGTAATTAGTGAAGGCGCGAAAATGTTTATAAACCAACAACCTCAAGTTTCTGGAGATGCACCGGCAGATTTCACTAATCCACTTATTTATCAAGTTCTTTCAGAAGATGAGTCCACGCTTAGCACCTATACGTTTGTCGTCGAATATGGTTTCAATGATTTTGATGGAAATGCTTTCTTGGATAATGAAATTTATATAAGTGAATATTTATCTCCTAACGGAGATGGTATAAATGATGCCTGGAAAATAATCAATATCAACTACCACCCCACAAGCGAAATAAGAGTATACAGTCGCAACGGGAAGTTGGTTTTTAATGTTATGGGGTATAGAAATGATTGGAAAGGTACGCACAAAGGAGAAACTCTTCCAGAGGGTAATTACTTTTATCAAATAGACTTAGAAGGCGATCAGTCCGTCGAAAATCAAGGATGGATTTATTTATCAAAATAACACAATGAGAACATCGTTACTTTTTTTACTCGTCTGTATCTCTTCGACAATTTATGGACAGCAAGAACCACAATTTGCACTTACACAGTTCAATTTTAGCGTTATAAACCCAGCCTATGTTGGTTCTCAAGCTGCTGATGTATTTACACTTGCTACACGCTCGCAATGGTCTACTATTGAAGGTTCTCCAAAGAGTTATGCTTTTACTTATAATACTGCACGAGACAACAATATAGGACTAGGACTTTCTGTTCTTTCTGATAAAACATTTGTAGAGCAGCAAACTTTTGCTTCTGTTGATTTTTCATATAAACTTCAGTTCAGTGAAGTGATGCGTTTGTATTTAGGATTAAAAGTAGGTGGAAGCTTTTATAGAGCAGACTTAACAGGCTTACAGACTTTCAATAACCTAAACGATCCTTCTAAAGTAGCAATGAGTAAACTTAATCCGAATATCGGGATAGGTGCTTATTTAGAAATTAAAAACAGTTGGGTGTCGCTTTCATCACCACGACTTGTTGAGGTATCCCGCGCAGAGGAGGAAGACGTTTTTGCTAAAAATCGGGTTCATTTGTATGCTGCTGCTGGTACAAGTTTTACTATCGTTCCTAATGTCATTCTTAAACCAAGTCTGTTGGTACAAAAGGTCAAGGGATTTCCTTTAGCTACACAGATAACCGCTCAGGTAAATTACCTTGATCGTTATGATTTTGGAGCTCAATTACGAAATAATTCAAGCATCGGTGTTTTTGGGGTACTTCGAGTGTCAGACTTAATCGATGTTGGTTACGCTTATGAAACTTATCTCGACAGCGGCCTCTCAAGTTTAGGGGTTAAGACGCATGAGCTTTTCCTTAAGATAAAGCTCTCAAAAGCCGTAGCAGAAGAGCCTACTGAAGGAGATTCTGAAGAAGCTACAGATTCAAATCCGAAAGATTAAAATCAATTTCCCTCTAAAATTCGGATTTAGATTTTCTAATTTCTTTCCTATTTCAACAGGAAAACCATCCAAACCTTAAGGTCTTCATAGAACTTAATAAGCAGCCCTGTGGTGGTAGCACTAATTAAAAAGTATTTGAAAATTTTTAGAACCAGACGTTTCATTTGAATGATGAAGTTGGCCTGTGAAAATATTCTTTTTCTTCTTCCATACTTCCTTTTTTGCAGGAACTTTTTAAAGCGAGTGTCAATTAATTTTTTAGAGTGCTATTTTTTATTCACTTTTGCCTTTAGCCCCGGTGCAACATAAATTTTATTTATAATTCATGCAGACAGTTTTTAATGCCATCAGTTTCAACTTAAAGTATTATGGTTTTTGGGCTTTATATTTTATCATTGCGCGTCTTTTATTTATTGGCTATCATATTGAAATAACAAAAACATTAGAGCCCAACGAATTGCTGTATGTTTTTGTATACGGCTTTCGATTGGATTTGTCAATTGCTGCATACCTTGTAATCATCCCCTTTCTTTTAGTGCTTTTCCGTTCTTTTCTTTCAGAAAGAATGGTTCGCTTAACGCATAAAACCTACTCTTTTGGAATGGTTTTATTGATGAATATCCTGTTCTCAATAGATTTGTTTTTATACTCGTATTGGAATGCTCGTTTAGACACAACGTTCATTCGTTACCTGAATACACCCGACTTGATGTTTGCTTCTATAACAACAAACGATCTTATATTGTTTACGGGGCTTACTGTAGGCTTAACTTTTTTGACAGGTTATAGTATGAGTTTCTTTTTCTACAGAGCGGCAAATCAAATCGATCGATCACCAATCTGGGGTATTCCCCTATTAACCCTATTGACTGGTTCGTTGTTGTTGCCCATGCGGGGTGGATTACAAACGATACCGATCAATCAAAGTAATGTGTACTTTTCCAACACCATGTATGCCAATCATGCTGCAGTAAATTATGCATGGAACTTTATGCACGCCCTATCCAAACAGGTCGATGTCAATGAACATCCATTTCTGGCATACGAACCCAATAAGGCTAAAAGTATTCTAAAGTCTCTGCGGCAGCCCTTATTGTTAAAAGACAGTATTCTTAACCCCATTTTTAAAACAAAAAAGCCCAATATTCTTTTTGTAATATGGGAGGGATTTACGGCAAAGGTTGTCGGGCCTCTAGGGGGAGATGTAGAAATAACCCCAAATTTTAATCGTTTGTCAGAAGAAGGTCTGCTGTTTACGAATTTTTATGCAAATGGAGACCGAACGGATAAGGGATTGGTGGCCTTGCTGAGCGGATATTATCCTCAACCAAAAAAGAGCATCATCAAAATGCCGATGAAATCTAAAAAACTCCCTTTGCTTTCTCAAGCAACGAAAGCCATGGGGTATCACAACTCTTTTTATCACGGTGGAGATTTGAATTTTGGGAATATGAACACCTATCTTTTTGGTAAAGGAATCGATGAGATTTATGGGTCAGAGGTTTTTGAACGTGAAGATTGGAATTCCAAATGGGGAGTTCATGATCATATTCTTTTCGATCGGGTAGCAGCAGATTTCAATGAAGTACATCAAGAGCCGTTCTTTAAAACCATACTGACCCTAACGAGTCATGAGCCTTATGAATTTCCTGGAGAGTATCGTTTTGGGAATGATACAGAACTGAATAAATTTATGAGCTCAATGGCCTATACCGATCGAGCTTTAGGCAACTTTATAGCTTTCGCAAAGAACCAACCCTGGTGGGAGAATACAATTGTAATCATTACTGCGGACCATGGACATCCACTACCTCCAACTCCCGGGAATGATTTTAACGCACCGAGTAGGTATCAGATTCCCATGCTGTGGGTCGGGGGAGCCTTAGAACCCAAAGGAACCCTAAACACGAATCTAGGTTCTCAAGTTGATTTGGCCTATACCTTGGTAGATTTATTAGGGGGTGATAATTCAATTTTTGATTTTGGAACACATTTGTTCAACTCCAGTAAGGAGCACTTTGTACATTATGTATTCAATCAAGGCTTCGGAGCTATAAATGGCGCTGGCTTTGTGGTATATGATTTTATCAAGAAGGATGCAGTACAGACGTCTGACCCGAAACAGGAAACGCTTAAAGCCAATGGAAAAGCAATATTACAAGCTACATATCAGGACTTCTTGGAAAAGTAAATAGAATTTATGGAAATTAAAACACAGTACATAGTAACCCCCAAAACTGCTCGATACTCCGCTTATGGAAAACTAAGCTCAAAAACGAAGTACTTCTGGTTTGTATTGCATGGCTCTAATATGTTATCTGAACAAATGCTTTATAAGTTCAAAGATTTTGATCCAGAAACTCATTTTGTTATTGCTCCAGAAGGTTTGTCTCGCTTTTATGTAAATGGCTTTGGTGGAGAAGTAGTTGCCTCTTGGATGACCAAGCGCGATCGGTTAGAAGAAATTCATGATTTTTCAGTGTATTGTTCGGCACTGTTTGACCGCTATGTTCAAAAACTCCCAGAGTCCTGTAAGACAATTATTATGGGCTTTTCTCAAGGTGGAGTAACGGCAATGCGCTGGTTGCATCATTTACATGTAACAGTAGATTTTTTACTGGCATACGCATGTTGGATTCCTGAAGATATTGATTTTGGAACTGCCAAAACCGATTGGAGCAAAATTTGTAAAATCTTTATCTATGGAACCGAAGATCAGTTTTTGAACGAAAAAAAAATCATTGAAATACAGGAAATTTGCAAGGCTGGAAATCTTGATTTTCACAACGAAATTTATGCTGGGGATCATCGTATTGATAAAAAGCAGTTGAAAAAGATTTTTAAGCAGTATATTGAACACTAAAACAGAACTACATTTATATGGCAGATACTACATTTTGGGAGGGATCAGAACAATACTTATGCGATAAAGAATTAGCGCAAGCTTTTCATATAGCACGAACCTTAGGAATGCCTTTGTTGATTGAAGGAGAACCTGGAACTGGAAAAACAGAGCTGCCGCTGCAGTTTGCTACTAGCCAACAAACAGAAATGTTTGTATATCCAGCAGGATCTAAAAGTACCGTAGAACAGTTTGTTGCCAAGTTTGACCATGTAAAATATTTGAGAGATTCACAGATTGAAATCCTCAATGCGCAACGAAATGAGAAGGGTTTAGAAACCAAACTTTCGACTGGCGGAAGGGATACAGAAAATTTATCAGACTATGTTGTAATGGGGCCGGCTGCCAAAGCTTTCAGTACTCCGAATTCGGTATTATTGATCGATGAAATTGATAAAGCTCCTCGGGAGTTCCCAAACGATTTACTGTATGCATTGAGTCATCGAAAATTTATTTTACCCGAATCAGGCGAAGTAATAGAAACTTCGGAGAAAGACATGCCGGCCATTGTAATTACTTCCAACCGCGAACAAGAATTACCTACTGCTTTTAAGGGACGTTGTATTTACCATTACATACAATTTCCTGATGCAGAAAAAATGCGCTTGATTGTAAGTAAGCATCACCCCCAGGTTTCGAGTAAAATTGTTGACGCTTCGATGGATATTTTTTATCAACTGCGGAGAATAGGACTGGAACGCTCGCCCACCACACGAGAACTATTAAACTGGCTCCGTTTTATAAAGACCTTTACTACACAAGAAGCGCTCTCTAAAATTAATTCATTGGATGGATTAGGGACACTGATTAAAACTCAAGCTGATTTGGAGCGTGTACAGCGTCAGTTTGGAAATGCTTCTGAACAAAGTTTCGGTACGTTAAACTAGTCTCATGTTTGCAAAACTTCCAGAAGCATTTAAAAAATTTGATCTCGCAGTCGATGTGCGTGCATTGCTGTTACTCCAACGTGCGATGGACAAAGGTTTAGTCAGAACCATTGGGGATCTTTTTAATGTACTGCGAACCTTTATAATAAAAGACCCTGAGCATATGGGACCCTACACCAAGGCTTTTTATGCCTATTTTTTAGATATCAATATTCGACCCAATGAACGTTTGAACGATGCTATTCTTCGTTCCCAAACTTTTGAACAATGGAAGGAAACGAATTTTGGACGTATGGAAGATGATATCGCTCCAGAGGAATGGGTCAATCGTTTTTTAGATCAGGTACATTTAACACATTACGATATTAAAGAAGTTTTGGATGGGCGTGAGCTATGGGATAAAGACAGGGGTGACTTAGAAGATAATCCCGAGGGAAATAATGATGATACTCCCAACCGACCTTTAGACCGTATGGCAGATTACTCGGATTTAACTTTGGAGGAGCTCATGCAACGCATGGAAGAGGTGAAAGAGCAGCAGAAGGGGGAACACAGTGGGGGAAGTCATTGGATTGGAACTGGAGGTATTTCTCCCTATGGTCATGGAGGCGCAGCAAAAGATGGTATTCGCGTTGGGGGATCGGGCGGAGGAAAAATGGCTCGTAAAGTTTTAGGGGATTCAAACTTTTTTCCTGTTGATTTGGAAGCCATATTAAATGACAATAATATAGACGCAGCTTTAGCCTCTCTTAAAGGGATTATTGAAGAAACTGCTCAAGAAAATTTAGATGTAAAAGAGACCATAGAGAAAGGCTTAGAACGGGGAGGATTGTTTATTCCAGAAATCAAAAATGATACCATCGATAAACTTCAAGTATTATTGATAATTGATAATGGAGGGTATTCGATGCATCCTTATATAAAATCTGTTCAAACCTTATTTAGGAAAATGAAAACCCGTTTTGCTCACGACCTTGAAACCTATTATTTTCACAACACAGTATACCGACAAGTTTTTAGCGACTCCCAAAGACGAAAATCACTACCCATAGAACGCCTTTTATCAAAAGATCCCAATTATCACGTTTTTTTTATTGGCGATGCGGCTATGGCTCCCTACGAATTGGATCGTGCAAGCCTAAACACTTACTCAGAAGTTAAAGAGCACTTTAAGAAGGTAGCTTGGCTGAATCCCGAACCTGTTCGCTATTGGAATGGAACTCTCTCAACTCAAATCATAAAAGAATTACTCCCGATGTATCCTTTAACCCCTAAAGGAATAGAGCAAGCTGTTTTGGAAATGAATAGAAAAAAGTAAAACGTTATTAGCCTCTGTTGAAACCAAACGGTAAGGGATAATTTTCTTTTTTTAAAGGAACAATTAACTACTTCTGAGTCAATATTTAAATCTAAAAAACAGCCTTAATTCTTCCCTTATAAAAAAAATAGGCAAAAAGTTGTAGAAAAGTAATTTTTAAATAAAAAAATTTATAAATTTGCACCTCTTAAAACATTAAAGAAAAACCTGTATTATGGCTAAAGAAACATTTGATCGGTCAAAACCCCACTTAAATATTGGAACCATCGGTCACGTAGATCACGGTAAAACTACACTCACTGCTGCAATTACTAAAGTATTGTCAGACGCGGGATTCTCTGAAGCGAGAAGTTTTGACCAAATCGACAACGCTCCTGAAGAAAAAGAGCGTGGTATTACTATCAACACATCACACGTTGAGTATCAAACAGAAAATCGTCATTACGCACACGTTGACTGTCCAGGTCACGCCGATTACGTAAAGAATATGGTTACTGGTGCTGCTCAAATGGACGGAGCAATTCTTGTAGTTGCTGCGACAGATGGACCAATGCCTCAGACTAGAGAGCACATCCTATTAGGACGTCAGGTTGGTGTACCTCGTATTGTTGTGTTTCTTAACAAAGTTGACATGGTTGACGATGAAGAACTTTTAGAATTAGTTGACATGGAAGTAAGAGAATTACTTTCTTTCTACGATTACGATGGAGACAATACTCCTGTAGTTCAAGGTTCTGCTCTTGGTGCTCTTAACGGAGAACAAAAATGGGTAGATACTGTATTGAGCTTAATGGCAGAGGTTGACCAATGGATCGAACTTCCAAAGCGTGATGTAGATAAAGATGCATTAATGCCAGTTGAAGACGTATTCTCAATTACTGGTCGTGGTACTGTTGCTACGGGTCGTATTGAAACAGGTGTATTTAACTCTGGAGACGAAGTTGATATCATCGGTATGGGTGCTGAAAAACTGAAGTCTACAGTAACTGGAGTTGAAATGTTTAGAAAAATATTAGACCGAGGTGAAGCTGGAGATAACGTTGGTATCCTTTTAAGAGGTATCGAAAAAACGGATATCAAGAGAGGTATGGTAATCTGTAAGCCAGGTTCTGTAACTCCTCATGCTAAATTCAAAGCTGAGGTATACGTTCTTAAAAAAGAAGAAGGTGGACGTCACACTCCATTCCATAATAACTATCGTCCACAGTTTTACGTTCGTACCACTGATGTTACAGGAAATATTTCTCTTCCTGATGGCGTAGAGATGGTTATGCCTGGAGATAACTTAACAATCCATGTAGATCTAATCAGCCCAATCGCTTTAAGCCTTGGACTTCGTTTTGCTATCCGTGAAGGTGGTAGAACTGTAGGTGCTGGTCAAGTTACAGAGATTTTAGACTAAGAAAAAAGTTTTTAAATTGATTCAATAAGGTGTCCCGTTTTACGGGACGCCTTTTGTGTCAAATAAAAACGGGTTTAGCTCAGTTGGTAGAGCACTGGTCTCCAAAACCAGGTGTCGGGAGTTCGAGCCTCTCAACCCGTGCATTAATAATAATAGCATCCGATGTCAGCAATTATATCCTATATTAAAGAGTCTTTTGAAGAATTAACGAATAATGTTTCGTGGACACCACGAGCAGAATTGCAACGTCTTACGGTTGTTGTTCTTGTTTTTTCACTCCTATTCTCACTAGCTATTTGGGGTGCAGATACTGTACTATCAAGGGTTATTTCTGTTTACTTTAACTTAATCAACGGATAGATGTCTGAAGTAAGTGAAAAAAAATGGTACGTTGTTCGTGCGGTGAGTGGTCAAGAAGCTAAAATCAAAGATTATATCGCTTCTGAGATTTCTCGTTTGGGTTATGATCATCACCTTGAAGATATTTTAGTTCCGACTGAAAAAGTTGTTCAAATCCGTAACGGTAAAAAGATCAACAAAGAAAAAGTATATTTCCCCGGATATATTATGGTAAAGGCAGATTTGGTAGGTGAGATTCCTCACATCATCAAGTCGGTAACCAATGTTATTGGGTTTTTAGGTGAAACCAAAGGAGGAGAACCCGTTCCTTTAAGATCATCGGAAGTTAGCCGAATGTTAGGTAAAGTAGATGAGCTTGCGCTTACCGAAGAGCATGCCGCAATACCGTATTCGTCTGGTGAAACGATCAAAGTTGTCGATGGACCGTTTAACGGATTCACAGGAACAATTGAGACGGTAAATGAAGAGAAACGTAAACTTGAAGTAATGGTTAAGATTTTCGGAAGAAAAACACCATTGGAATTGAGTTATATGCAAGTAGAGAAAATTTAAATGTTACATATATATCGAATTGTTTAGAGCTTCCACTCTAAATTATTCTTAATCGTAAATTGAAACAATGGCAAAAGAAGTAGACAAGCTAGTCAAATTACAAGTAAGGGGAGGTGCTGCGAATCCGTCGCCACCGGTTGGACCCGCGCTAGGTGCTGCAGGGGTTAATATTATGGAGTTTTGTAAGCAGTTTAATGCTAGAACTCAAGATAAACCTGGTAAGGTTTTACCAGTTGTAATCTCTGTATTTAAGGATAAGTCATTTGACTTTATCATTAAAACACCTCCGGCGGCCATTCAATTGATGGAAGCAGCTAAAGCCAAGAAAGGTTCAGGCGAACCCAATAGAGTAAAAGTTGCGTCAGTATCTTGGGACCAAATTAAAGTAATTGCTGAAGATAAAATGCAAGATTTAAATGCATTTACCATCGAATCGGCAATGAAAATGGTTGCGGGAACCGCACGATCTATGGGCTTCACTGTATCAGGAGGAGAGTCCCCTTTTTAATTTTATAAAGAAAGAAAATGGCACGACTTACAAAAAATCAAAAAGAGTCAAGAGCAAAAGTAGAAGTGAATAAAGTTTACTCTCTTGAAGAAGCTTCCACATTAGTGAAAGAAATTACTAATGTAAAGTTTGACGCTTCAGTTGACTTAGCTATTCGCTTAGGAGTTGATCCTCGAAAAGCTAATCAAATGGTTCGTGGAGTAGTAACCCTTCCGCATGGTACTGGAAAAAACGTTCGAGTACTCGCTTTAGTAACTCCTGACAAGGAAGCTGAAGCATTAGAAGGTGGAGCTGACTTTGTTGGACTGGATGAATATTTACAAAAAATCAAAGACGGTTGGACCGATGTTGATGTAATTGTTACTATGCCTAGTGTAATGGGTAAATTAGGACCTTTAGGACGTGTATTAGGCCCTCGTGGTTTAATGCCCAATCCAAAGACAGGTACGGTAACTATGGACATCAAGAAGGCTGTTAGTGATGTAAAAGGAGGTAAGATCGATTTCAAAGTTGATAAAACGGGAATCATTCATGCCTCTGTTGGTAAATCTTCATTTACTGCTGACAAAATTATGGACAATGCGGCTGAACTGTTGAATACAGTGATGAAGTTGAAGCCATCTACAACCAAAGGAATCTATGTGAAGAGCATTTTTATGTCCAGCACCATGAGTCCTAGTATTTCAATTGACACTAAAATCGCTTAAGATTTTTTAAAACTAATTCGAATGACAAGAGAAGAAAAATCGCAAGTAATTGAAAAGCTAACCGCTGAGCTGACGGACGCTAAAACCTTGTATCTAACCGATACTGCAGGTTTAAATGCTAAAGACACCTCTGCGCTTAGACGTGCTTGTTTTAAGGCCGATATTAGATTATCAGTAGTGAAGAATACGCTTTTATTGAAAGCTATGGAAGCTTCTGACAAAGAATTCGGTGACTTAAAAGAAGTTTTAAAAGGGAATACTTCCCTAATGTTTTCTGAAGCTGGAAATGCTCCTGCAAAAGTAATCAAAGATTTTCGTAAGAAATCTGACAAACCCGTATTGAAAGGCGCTTATATTGAAGAGTCTGTATATATTGGCGACGATCAAATTGATGCTTTAGTAGCGATCAAATCCAAAGAAGAACTCATTGGAGAAATCATTACCCTATTACAATCACCTGCTAAGAACGTTATCTCTGGACTTAAGTCTAGCGGTGGTCAACTAGCTGGTATTTTGAAAACCCTATCAGAACGTTAGTCTGATAAAAATTTGTGTACGCACTCAACTAAATAATTATTTAAATTAAATTTCTAAACTATACAAAATGGCAGATTTAAAAGAATTCGCAGAACAACTAGTTAATTTAACAGTAAAAGAAGTTAATGAATTAGCTACTATTTTAAAAGATGAGTATGGTATCGAGCCAGCAGCAGCAGCAGTTGCTATGGCAGGTCCAGCAGCAGATGGAGGAGATTCAGCTGAAGAGCAAACAGAATTTACTGTTGTTCTTAAAGCAGCAGGTGCTTCTAAATTAGCAGTTGTAAAACTTGTTAAAGAACTTACTGGTCTTGGTCTTAAAGAGGCTAAAGGTTTAGTGGATAGCGCACCAGCTAATGTAAAAGAAGCGGTGTCTAAAGACGAAGCTGAAGGTTTAAAAACTTCTTTAGAAGAAGCAGGAGCTGAGGTTGAAGTTAAGTAATTCGCCCACCCTAAATAAATAAGGTTATTGCCTCTGGATTTTGTCCAGAGGCTTTAACCCTTTTATAGTTTATAGACACCCCTAGTCTTGAATCGCTGTTGAAATTAATATAAAACCACTCCTGATGCCGAGTATATTAAAGAATAGAGTAAATTTCGCTTCTGCCAAGAAGACCCCTCAATATCCAGATTTTCTAGATATTCAAATTAAATCTTTTCAAGATTTCTTTCAACTCGAGACCAAATCTGCCGAACGTGCAGAAGAAGGTCTTTTCAATACATTCAAAGAAAACTTTCCAATTACCGATACGCGTAATCAGTTTGTTTTAGAATTTATTGATTATTTCGTTGATCCACCTCGTTACTCTATACAAGAGTGTATCGAAAGAGGATTGACCCACTCTGTACCCTTAAAGGCACGTTTGAAATTATATTGTACAGATCCTGAACACGAAGATTTCGAAACCATTGTACAGGATGTATTCTTAGGTACAATTCCTTACATGACCCCAAGCGGTACTTTTGTAATCAATGGAGCAGAACGCATCGTTGTTTCCCAGTTACACCGTTCACCGGGTGTATTCTTTGGACAGTCATTCCACGCAAACGGTACTAAGTTGTACTCTGCACGTGTAATTCCTTTCAAAGGTTCTTGGATCGAATTTGCTACCGACATCAACAATGTGATGTACGCTTATATCGATCGTAAGAAAAAATTACCAGTAACCACACTTTTCCGTGCAATCGGATATGAAAGTGATAAAGACATTCTTGAAATCTTTGACCTTGCTGAAGAGATCAAAGTTTCAAAAACCGCTCTAAAGAAAATTCTTGGGCGTAAATTAGCGGCTCGTGTATTGAACACCTGGCACGAAGATTTTGTTGATGAAGATACTGGAGAAGTTATCTCTATTGAACGTAACGAAATCATCATCGATCGTGATACCGTTATTGAAAAAGACCACATTGAAGAAATTCTTGAAGCTAGTGTGAAAACTATCTTATTACATAAAGAAGACGCTCATATGTCTGATTATGCAATAATTCACAATACGCTTCAAAAAGATCCAACCAACTCTGAAAAAGAAGCGGTTGAACATATATACCGTCAATTAAGAAACGCTGAGCCGCCAGATGAAGAGACCGCTCGTGGTATTATTGATAAGTTATTCTTCTCGGACCAACGTTATAACCTCGGAGAGGTAGGTCGTTACCGAATGAATAAAAAGTTAGGGAATAACGAAGGAATGGATAAGCTTGTTTTAACTAAACAAGACATCATTACTATTGTGAAGTACCTAATTGAATTGATAAACTCTAAAGCAGAGATCGATGATATTGATCATTTATCTAACCGTCGTGTTCGAACTGTAGGAGAACAACTTTCTTCTCAGTTTGGTGTTGGTTTAGCGCGTATGGCACGTACTATTCGTGAACGAATGAATGTTCGTGATAACGAAGTGTTTACACCCATCGACTTGATTAATGCAAAAACATTATCCTCTGTAATCAATACATTCTTTGGAACGAACCAGTTGTCTCAGTTTATGGATCAAACGAACCCTCTAGCTGAAATTACACACAAGAGACGTCTTTCGGCTCTTGGACCAGGTGGACTTTCGAGAGAGCGTGCTGGTTTTGAGGTGCGGGATGTACATTATACACATTACGGACGTCTATGTCCTATTGAAACACCTGAGGGGCCAAACATTGGTTTGATTTCTTCGCTTGGTGTTTTTGCTAAGGTGAATAACCTTGGGTTTATTGAAACTCCTTACCGTAAAGTAAAGGATGGGAAAATTAACCTTGAAGAGACCATTTACCTTAGTGCAGAAGAAGAAGAAAGTAAATTAATTGCTCAGGCGAATATTCCTTTCGATGAAGAAGGAAACATTACTGCGAGTAAAATTATTGCACGTCAGGAAGCAGATTATCCAGTTATCGACCCTACAAATGTTGATTATACCGATGTAGCTCCGAATCAAATTGCTTCGATATCAGCATCTTTAATTCCTTTCTTGGAGCATGATGATGCTAACCGAGCTTTGATGGGATCGAACATGATGCGTCAAGCAGTACCATTATTGAGACCAGAATCTCCGATTGTAGGTACTGGCCTAGAGCGCCAAGTAGCTTCAGATTCGAGAGTGTTAATCAACGCCGAAGGTAATGGTGTTGTAGAATATGTTGATGCTGATAAAATCACCATCAAATACGACCTTACCGAAGAAGAACAATTGGTGCGATTCGAAAGTGATACAAAAACGTATAACCTTATTAAGTTTAGAAAAACGAACCAAGGTACTTGTATCAACCTAAAACCAATTGTTAAAAAAGGAGATAAGGTTAAATTAGGTCAAGTGCTTTCACAAGGATATGCTACTCAAGATGGGGAGCTAGCCTTAGGAAGAAACATGAAAGTAGCCTTTATGCCTTGGAAAGGGTATAACTTTGAGGATGCGATTGTGATTTCGGAACGTGTGGTTCGCGAAGATGTATTCACATCAATTCATATCGATGAGTATTCTTTAGATGTGCGTGATACAAAATTAGGTTCAGAAGAACTTACAAATGATATTCCGAACGTAAGCGAAGAAGCGACAAAAGACCTTGATGAATTTGGAATGATTCGTATTGGAGCTGAAGTTAATCCTGGCGATATATTGATTGGAAAAATTACGCCTAAAGGTGAATCAGATCCAACACCAGAAGAAAAACTTTTACGTGCCATATTTGGAGATAAAGCTGGAGATGTAAAAGATGCTTCCTTGAAAGCACCACCATCATTGCATGGAGTTGTTATTGACAAAAAGTTATTTACGCGTTCTGTAAAAGACAAACGTAAGCGAAATCAAGACAAACAAGAATTGGAAGAATTAGAAGACCAATTTGATGTGAAGTTTGATGAACTTAGTTCTGTAATGGTAGAAAAATTATTCACCATTGTAAATGGAAAAACGTGTCAAGGAGTACAAAATGACTTGGGAGAAGAGATTTTACCAAAAGGTAAAAAGTATACCTTAAAGATGCTAACAGCTGTAGAAGACTACACCCACTTAACCAAAGGTGTATGGACAACTACTGCTGCTATCAATACCCTTATTGCAGATTTAATTCACAATTATAAGATTAAAGAAAACGATCTTCAAGGAGCACTTCGTCGTGAGAAGTTTACGATCAGTGTAGGAGATGAACTTCCAGCTGGAATCAAGCGTTTAGCAAAAGTTTATATCGCTAAAAAGCGTAAGCTGAAAGTAGGAGATAAGATGGCAGGACGTCACGGAAATAAAGGTATCGTTGCACGTATTGTACGTCACGAAGAAATGCCTTTCCTCGAAGACGGAACCCCTGTTGATATTGTTCTAAACCCACTTGGAGTACCTTCTCGTATGAACATTGGTCAGATTTATGAAACTGTTCTTGGATGGGCAGGTCAAAAGTTAGATCAGAAATATGCTACACCGATTTTTGACGGAGCAAGCGCAGATCAGATTGATACGCTTACCGATGAAGCTGGAATTCCAAGATACGGACATACCTATCTATATGATGGTGGAACTGGTGAACGTTTTGATCAACCGGCAACAGTAGGTGTTATTTATATGCTGAAACTAGGCCATATGGTTGACGACAAAATGCACTCCCGTTCAATTGGACCTTACTCACTTATTACGCAACAGCCTCTTGGAGGAAAAGCACAATTTGGAGGCCAACGTTTTGGAGAGATGGAAGTATGGGCATTAGAGGCATATGGAGCTTCTAGTACGCTGCAGGAAATCTTAACCGTTAAATCGGATGACGTTGTTGGTAGAGCAAAAACATACGAAGCGATTGTAAAAGGAGACACCCTCCCAGAACCAGGATTACCTGAATCGTTCAACGTATTGATGCATGAATTGAAAGGTCTAGGTCTTGACATTCGTTTGGAAGAATAAGTAGAGAAGTTTACTTCTTTAATAATCATTATTAAAAAATAATAACAGGTAGTTATGGCAAGAAATAACGAAATTGTTACTCAAAAAAAATTCAATAAAATTTCTATTGGATTATCTTCTCCTGAAGTAATTTTAGGAAGCTCTCGTGGAGAAGTTTTAAAACCTGAAACCATCAATTATCGTACGCACAAGCCGGAACGTGATGGTCTTTTCTGTGAACGTATTTTTGGTCCAGTAAAAGATTTTGAATGTGCTTGTGGTAAGTACAAAAGAATCCGATACAAAGGAATCGTTTGTGACCGATGTGGTGTTGAAGTTACTGAAAAGAAAGTACGAAGAGACCGTGTTGGGCACATCAATTTGGTGGTGCCTGTTGCACATATCTGGTACTTCCGTTCTTTGCCAAATAAAATTGGATACCTTCTTGGATTACCGTCTAAGAAACTTGACATGATCATCTATTATGAGCGTTATGTCGTAATTCAAGCAGGTGATGCTAAGAATGAAGAAGGAGAATCACTTCAGAAAATGGATTTCCTTACGGAAGAAGAGTATTTAAATGCTCTCGAAAAACTACCGGTTGAAAACCAGTATCTCGATGCTTCAGATCCGACCAAATTCATTGCGAAAATGGGAGCTGAATGTTTGATCGACCTACTTTCTAGAATCAATTTAGAAGAACTTTCCTACGAATTGCGTCACAAAGCAAATAACGAAACCTCAAAGCAACGTAAGACAGAGGCTCTTAAAAGACTTCAAGTTGTTGAGGCTTTTCGTGATGCGAATTTACGTAATGAAAACCTTCCAGAATGGATGATTATCAAAGCGGTACCGGTTATTCCACCAGAATTACGCCCTCTAGTTCCATTGGATGGAGGTCGTTTTGCGACATCGGATTTAAATGATCTTTATCGTCGTGTGATTATCCGTAACAATCGTTTGAAGCGTTTGGTTGAAATCAAAGCACCAGAAGTAATCCTAAGAAACGAGAAGCGAATGCTTCAAGAGTCTGTAGATTCTTTATTTGATAACACAAGAAAATCTTCCGCTGTAAAAACAGATTCGAATCGCCCGTTAAAATCACTTTCAGATTCTTTGAAAGGAAAGCAAGGTCGTTTCCGTCAAAATTTATTGGGGAAACGTGTCGATTATTCAGCACGTTCGGTAATTGTTGTTGGACCTGAATTAAAATTATTTGAATGTGGTCTTCCAAAGGATATGGCCGCAGAATTATACAAGCCTTTTATTACACGTAAATTAATTGAGCGTGGGATTGTAAAGACAGTAAAATCAGCCAAGAAAATTATAGACCGTAAAGAACCTGTAGTTTGGGATATTTTAGAAAGCGTATTGAAAGGCCATCCGGTACTATTGAACCGTGCCCCCACATTACACCGTTTGGGTATTCAAGCATTTCAACCGAAATTAATCGAAGGAAAAGCAATTCAATTGCATCCCTTGGTATGTACAGCATTTAATGCCGATTTCGATGGAGATCAAATGGCGGTTCACCTTCCATTAGGACCTGAGGCTATATTAGAGTCACAATTATTGATGCTCGCTTCTCACAACATTCTAAACCCTGCTAACGGATCGCCAGTAACGGTACCTTCTCAGGATATGGTTTTGGGATTATACTACATGACAAAAGCACGTGTTTCTACACCAGATCACAAAGTAGTCGGAGAAGGACTTACTTTTTATTCTGTAGAAGAGGTACACATTGCATACAACGAAAAACGAGTAGACCTTAATGCTACAATTAAGATTAGAACAAAAGATTTTAATGAGGAAGGTGTTATCGAATACCAAATCATTGATACTACTGTTGGTCGTGTACTCTTTAATGAAGTAGTTCCTGAAAATGCAGGTTATTTTAATGAAGTTCTTACCAAGAAAAACCTTCGGGAGATTATTGGAAAGATTCTTAAAGTTACCGGTGTTCCAGAAACGGCAGCATTTTTAGATAAAATTAAAAGCATGGGATATGGTTTTGCCTTCAAAGGTGGACTATCCTTTAGTTTAGGCGATATTATCATTCCACCAGAAAAGCAACCTTTGATTGATGAAGCAAATACGCTTGTCGACAGTATTAAAGGAAACTATAATATGGGTCTGATTACCAACAACGAACGTTACAATCAGATCATTGATATTTGGACCAACACCAATTCGCGCTTAACAAACTTAGCGATGAAGAGAATTAGTGAAGACCAGCAAGG
>CBFHHG010000012.1:0-20377 GCA_965655585.1 Candidatus Arcticimaribacter sp.
CTGGATTGGAAAAAAACATCGAGGCACCGGCCTAAATATCTCCTGTAAACAGTTGTTATTTGAACTTGCTTTTGAGGACCTTAATTTAGAACGTATTGGTTTGGGCGCACATGCTGAAAACAAGCGAAGCATAGCGGCAATGCTCAAGGTTGGGTGTAAAAAAGAAGGTGAAATTAGAAATCTTTTCCCTTCAATTAACTCTTCTGGACGAGCCAATGCAATACTCATGGGAATTCTAAAAGAAGAATGGTTAGACATAAAAAAACGAAAATAAACAATTATGAACTACTTAGATTATTTAATTATTGTCATTTATCTCATTGGTTTTCTTGGTATTGGTTTCCTGTTTAAAGAAAATAAAAGCTCTGGAGATTATTTTCTAGGTGGAAGAAGTATGGGTTGGGCGCCACTCAGTCTGTCGACCATGGCTACTCAACTTTCAGCCATCAGCTTTATTTCAGCACCAGCTTTTGTGGGTCTTAAGGTCGGAGGGGGATTGCAATGGCTGACCTACGAATTTGGTGTACCGCTTGCAATGGCCTTTCTTATGTTGGCGATTATTCCTCCTTTATACAAATCTGGAATTGTTAGTGTTTATGAATATTTAGAAAATCGTTTTGATGCTTCTTCTCGTTTGTTAATTAGTCTTGTTTTTCAAATTAGTCGATCTGTTGCTACTGGTGTCATGGTGTATACCATGGCGCTGATTCTGCAAGCAACTGTACAAGTCGATTTTTGGGTTTCCATTTTACTGATTGGGCTTATTACATTGATTTATTCCTACCAAGGAGGAATGAAAGCTGTAATTTGGGGGGATGTAATCCAAATGATTATCCTCTTTCTAGGAATAGTAATTTGCTTATTCTTTGGATTATATGAATTAGGCGGTCTTGACAACTTCATTTCCCTGGTCGATAAAGATCGTTTAACTGCAGTTGATTTCAGCAAATTGGGTTTTAATAATGCCGATGGTAATGATGAGTTTGGTTTTTGGCCAATGCTCATAGGAGGCTTTTTCCTTTATGCCTCCTATTATGGTACAGACCAAACCCAATCGCAACGTTTGCTTTCGGCAGACGGTCTCCCTACAATAAAAAAACTACTCTTTGCTAATGCTGTTTTTCGTTTCCCTATTACATTAACCTATTGTATTATGGGGTTGGTTTTGGGAACATTGTTTTATCAAGATCTTGCTTTTCAAACCTCTTTGCAGGCTGTTTATGATGCCAATGCTTCTTTTTTACAAGGGAAAAAGGCAGATCTTATGGTACCCGTCTTTATTCTCAATTACCTTCCAAACGGTGTCATTGGAATTTTAATTATTGCTATTCTATCTGCAGCGATGTCTTCATTAAGCTCAACGGTGAACTCTCTTTCTGCGGTGTCTATGGAAGACTTTGTAAAACGTTTTAATCCAACAATTTCTGATAAAAAGTATGTGTTTAATTCTCGCTTACTTTCTGTTTTTTGGGGTCTTGTATGTTTGTTTTTTGCTTTTTTTGCAGGCAGCATTGAAGGCACTGTAATTGAGGTAATTAACAAGATTGGGTCCGTCTTTTATGGGCCTATTTTGGGCGTTTTTATATTGGCTATCTTAACCAAAAAAACGCATGCCCTTGGTGCAAATGTGGGAATTGTTACTGGGGTGGCGCTTAACATTTACCTCTGGTTATATGTCCCAGAAATCTTTTGGTTCTGGTGGAATGCCATTGGTTGCTTTGTTACTATAGGAATGGGTATGCTGACCAGCTCACTCATAAAAAGAAAGACCAATGAAGGAATCTCCATAGGCTATTATGCTGGGAAAAAAGAGATAAGTTTACTGGCTCTATACCTTGCTTTTATTATTATATTGAGTTATCTAATTCCAACTTTATTTTAATGCGTATACTTATTGTTTCTGATTCGTTCAAAGAGAGTCTGAGTGCAAGTGAGGCTGCAGAGGCAATTGCTTCCGGTATTTTGACAGTAGATCCATCGGTAGAAATTCAAAAAATTCCTTTTTCTGATGGCGGAGAAGGAGCCCTAGACGTACTTCAAAAACAGGGTAAAGGTGAGTTGGTTCTTTGTAAAACAGAAAATGCTCTGGGTAGACCAGTAGAAGCATCTTATTTTAAATTTCACAAAAACAAAACAGCTTGGATAGAATTATCACAAGCATCTGGTCTAGCTTTAATTCCACCTAGTGAGAGAGACGTATTAAACGCATCAACTTATGGTACTGGACGATTGATTAAAGATGCGATTGACAAAGGATGCAGAGAAATCATTTTAGGCCTAGGAGGCAGTGCAACAAACGATGGTGGAGCAGGTCTTTTTCAAGCTCTTGGAGGAAAACTACTAGATTCCAAAGGAAAAGAGCTTCAAAGAGGAGGAGCGTCCCTGTCAAGACTTCATACCATTATCCCTCCCAATAAGCTTCCTGATATTAAATGGACTGTTGCCTGTGATGTCGACAACCCTCTTCTTGGAGTCAAGGGGGCTTCTACAATTTATGGTCCTCAAAAAGGAGCAAACATAGACGACGTTCAGTTACTTGAAAAAGGGTTAACACAATTTAGTCGATCTATCGAATCACATTACAAAAAAGATATTTCCAAATTAAAAGGAGGAGGCGCAGCCGGAGGAACAGCGGCGGGTATCTCAGGGTTTTTTGATGCTAAATTAGCTGGCGGATTTTCTTTACTTGCCAAAATGATCGATTTAGAATCTTCTGTAAAGCAAGCCGATTTGCTCATCACAACTGAAGGTAAGCTTGATCAACAGTCAATAAATGGAAAATTAACTATTGGTGTTGCTCGACTTGGAAAAAAACACAATCTCCCTGTTATTGGCTTAGCTGGAGCTATTGAAGGACCTTTTGAACCACTTTATGATGAAGGTTTTACAGGTATTTTTAGCATTCAATCTGGCCCATTATCATTAGAAGAATCGCAAGCCAAAGCCGCTCCTCTAATCCATGAAGCAACCAGTAGGATTTATCGTTTTTTTACGAGCAGTAAAAATCATAACTCTTCTCATATATCAAGTTGACTATTTTGCAAGTCACTATATTTGCATTATTATTTCTCTTATGAAACATCTTTATCCTCTCTCCTTCCTCCCTCAATTCCAATACCGCTTATGGGGAGGTGAAAAGCTATCTACCGTTCTGAAGAAGCCTTATGAGGGAGAGAAAAAAGGAGAATCTTGGGAGATTTCTGCCGTTCCTGGCTTTGATTCAGAAGTGGCTAACGGAATTCTCAAAGGAAAATCACTAACAGAATTAATTGACGCCTTTCCAAAAGAAATATTGGGGCCTTCAGTCCTAGAGAAATTTGGGAAAACCTTTCCGTTACTCTTTAAGTTTATTGATGCTAAAATTCCTCTTTCGGTTCAGGTTCATCCCAATGATGCACTCGCTAAAGAGCGACATAATTCTTTTGGAAAAAATGAGATGTGGTATGTTTTGGATGCCGAACCCAATGCAGAGTTAATTATTGGTTTTGAAAAAGAAATCGATCAAAACAGCTACCAACAACTACTTGAAGAAAATCGTTTGGAAGAAGTATTGCATACCGAAAAAGTACAAGCAGGGGACGTGGTTTATATTCCAACGGGAAGAATCCACGCTATTGGTGGGGGCGTTTTATTGGCCGAGATTCAACAATCGTCTGATGTTACTTACCGAGTCTATGACTACAATCGCGTGGATGCAACAACTGGAGAGAAACGTGAATTACATAACGACCTAGCGCTTGACGCTTTGGATTTTTCTGTTCAAACAGGCCATAAGGTAGACTATCCTAAAAAAGTTAACCATGTGAACGCTGTAATCGAAACCCCTTATTTCTCAACTTCTTTTCTTCCCATTGATGGAATAATGGATCGGGACTACGAAGGCCGGGGTTCATTTCATGTTTTAATGGGCGTAGCAGGGAACCTAAGCGTAAGCTATGCTGGAGAAAACTATCCTCTCCCCTATGGCAATTGCTTACTTGTTCCTGCAGCCATTGAAGGGCTCAGTATTCAGGGTAAAGGAAACTGTTTGGAGGTTTTTGTATAGTGCTGGCATGGCTGAATGACCCTACTCCAACAGAATGTCATTCCTGTGAAAACAGGAATCCACAGGCCCACTAATAACAGTGGTATGGATTCCGGGTCAAGCCCGGAATGACAAGGGTCAGAGCTGGAATGGCTGAATGAACCCTCTCCAACAGAATGTCATTCCTGTGAAAACAGGAATCCACAAGCGCACTAATAACAGAGGAATGGATTCCGGGTCAAGCCCGGAATGACAAGGGTCAGAGCTGGAATAGCTGAATGAACCCTCTCCAACAGAATGTCATTCCTGTGAAAACAGGAATCCACAAGCGCACTAATAACAGAGGAATGGATTCCGGGTCAAGCCCGGAATGACAAGGGTCAGAGCTGGAATAGCTGAATGAACCCTCTCCAACAGAATGTCATTCCTGTGAAAACAGGAATCCACAAGCGCACTAATAACAGAGGAATGGATTCCGGGTCAAGCCCGGAATGACAAGGGTCAGGGCTGGGATGGCTGAATGAACCCTCTCCAACAGAATGTCATAACTGTGAAAACAGGAATAAAAAAAGCCCCTTAAAAAAGGGGCCTTACAAATGTAATCTAAAAGTAATACTAGTCGTTCAGGGCTTCTGCACCACCCACGATTTCTAAAATCTCGTTGGTAATAGCTGCTTGACGGGCCTTGTTGTAGGTTAACTTTAATTGGTCCCTCAATTCTGTTGCGTTGTCTGTTGCCTTGTGCATGGCGGTCATACGTGCACCGTGTTCGCTGGCAAAAGAGTCGCGTAATGCCTTAAAAAGTTGCATTTTGATGCTTTTAGGCAGTAATTCATTGACAATCTCTTCTTGGGTTGGCTCAAAAATATAATCGGCAGTAGCGTTTGCACTATCGTTTGCTTCGGCAACGATTGGCAATAGCGTTTCTGTAGTAACAATTTGCGTGGCTGCGTTTTTAAAACGGTTGTACATAACCACCACTTTGTCGTATTCTTTGTTGGCAAAGCCCTCCATAAAGCCTTCGGCAATGTCACTTGTGTTGGCAAAATTCAAGTCATCAAAGATTCCATTGTTGTTTGTGGCAATGGTTTTCGTTTTTGACAAGATATCGTTTCCTTTTTTCCCCAAGGTGATTAAACTAATCTCTTGTTTACTGTTTTGCTCAACGTAGTGGTTAACGGCTTTGATAATGTTAGAATTGAATCCACCACACAAACCACGGTTGGAGGTAATTGCTACCAACAACACCTTTTTTACAGGGCGTTCTTGTGTGTATGGGTTAGGCGTATCTCCATCGATGGAACTGCTCAGGTTTTGAATCAATTCTGTCAACTTATCGGAATACGGACGCATGGCAGTAATGGCATCTTGCGCTTTTTTGAGCTTCGCTGCCGAAACCATTTTCATGGCCGAGGTAATTTGCATGGTCGAAGAGACCGATGCAATCCGATTCCGTATTTCTTTTAAGTTCGCCATAGCGGTCTATTCAAATTGTGCTGATGTGCTTTTGGCCACAGCGTTCAATGTATCCAACACCTCGTCGGTTAATTTCCCTGTTTTGATGGTGTCTAAAACGTTGCGGTGTTTTTCGTTTAATTCTGCTAAAAACGCTTTTTCAAACGCCTTTACTTGGGTAACCGGAACGTTACGTAATAGGTTCTTAGACCCTGCATAGATGATCGCTGTTTGATCTTCTACTGTGTAAGGGTCGTTTTGTGCTTGTTTAAGTATTTCTACGTTACGACGTCCCTTTTCGATTACGTTTAGGGTTGCTGCATCCAAATCAGATCCAAACTTAGCAAAGGCTTCTAATTCGCGGAATTGTGCCTGATCTAATTTTAATGTACCGGATACTTTTTTCATGGATTTGATCTGCGCCGACCCTCCTACACGTGATACCGAAATACCTACGTTAATGGCTGGTCGAACTCCTGAGTTGAATAAGTCAGACTCCAAGAAAATTTGTCCATCGGTAATCGAAATTACGTTGGTTGGTATATATGCTGATACGTCTCCCGCTTGGGTTTCGATGATCGGAAGTGCCGTTAAAGATCCACCTCCTTTTACCTTATCTTTTAAGGATGCTGGTAAATCGTTCATTCCTTTTGCGATGGTGTCGTCTGCAATAACTTTAGCTGCACGCTCTAATAAACGGGAATGTAAGTAAAATACATCTCCAGGATATGCTTCACGTCCCGGTGGGCGACGCAATAACAAAGAAACCTCACGGTAGGCAACAGCTTGCTTCGATAAATCATCATAAATGATCAATGCTGGGCGACCCGTATCTCTAAAGTACTCGCCAATTGCAGCTCCTGCCATAGGGGCATATACTTGCATTGGCGCTGGGTCAGATGCGTTTGCAGCAACAATGGTTGTGTAAGCTAGTGCGCCTTTGTCTTCCAATACTTTTGCAATTCCTGCAACCGTAGAAGCTTTTTGTCCAATGGCAACATAGATGCAATATACTGGCTCACCTGCGTCGTAAAATTCTTTCTGGTTAAGAATGGTGTCAATACAAACCGTTGTTTTCCCTGTTTGACGGTCACCAATCACCAATTCACGTTGTCCTCTGCCCACGGGAATCATCGCGTCAATTGACTTGATTCCAGTTTGCATTGGTTCGTTTACCGGCTGACGGTAAATTACTCCAGGCGCTTTACGCTCAAGCGGCATTTCATATAAGTCTCCTTCAAGGGCTCCCTTCCCATCAATTGGATTTCCAAGCGTGTCAACCACTCGGCCAACAATACTTTCTCCAACCTTGATCGAAGCAATACGCTCGGTACGCTTCACGGTATCTCCTTCAGAAATTTCTTTTGATGGTCCTAAAAGTACCACCCCTACATTATCTTCTTCAAGGTTCAAAACCATTCCTTCTAATCCAGAATCGAAACGAACTAATTCTCCATACTGAGCATTAGAAAGTCCGTAAACTCGTGCGATTCCATCTCCTACTTGAAGAACGGTTCCAACTTCATTTAGAGAAGCTTTTGCTTCAAATCCTGCGAGTTGGTTTTTTAAAATTGCTGAAACTTCAGCGGGTTTAATTGCTGCCATAGTATCTATTTAAGCGCTATAATTGGTTTGTGTCAATTCTCTTTTAAGTGTGTCTAATTTCTGAACTACACTTGCATTGTATTGTAAATCTCCTATACGCAAAATAAACCCTCCTATAATGGATGGATCTACAACGCTGCTTAGGGTAAGCTTTGCTGAAGACAATTCTTTAGCTTTGCTCATTATTGTATTTTCTAAAGTTGCCGTTAGAGGAACTGCCGTAGTAACAAGTACCGTTTGTTTGCCTTGTTGAACTTGATAAATTGCGATGAACTGCTCTGCTACCTGATCCAATAAATTGATTCGGTTGTTTGTAGCGAGTAGGTCTACAAGACGCTGACTGCCCTCAGAAAGGGAAGTAAATACCTTGGCAACTGTTTCCTTTTTGGTGTTGACAGAAAGAATAGGGTTTTCCAAAAAGGCAATAAAATCTTTGTTTGCAGAACAAACCTCGACAATGCCTATCATGTCTTGCTCAAATGCATCAGCGGTACCCTGATCGAGTGCAATACTCAAGGCTGCTTTTGCGTAACGAAGTGCGGCACGGTTGTTTTTCATGGAATTATTTTACAGCAATTTCTTTAACCAATTGGGATACCAATTGCTCTTGAGTTGCTTTATCTTTCAATTCGGTTTGTATTACTTTTTCTGCAATATCAATAGACAGGGAAGCTACTTGACCTTTCAGTTCGTTGATCGCAGCTATTTTTTCATTCTGAATGGTTTCCTGCGCCTGAGCAGTAATTTTATCTGCTGCAGTTTTCGCATCTTCTTTCGCTTGGTTTACGATTTGGACACTAGCTGTCTTTGCTTCTGCCAAAAGAGCATCCCGTTCTGCGCGAGCTTCTTTTAGAATTCGTTTATTATCTGCTTGAACCGCTTCCATATCATCCCGTGCTTTTTCAGCAGCACTCAAAGAATCTTTGATTGATGTTTCGCGTTCGTTTACCGCATCTAAAATGGGCTTCCAAGCAAATTTTTTGAGTAATAATAATAGCGCTACAAACAACAATGTTTGCCAGAAAAAGAGCCCTAAAGAAAATTCTCCTAATAATTTTTCCATTTTATAATTTTATGGTTTAATCAATACTTAAAATAAAGCTGCAACCAACCGTTGCAGCTTTAAAAACTGTTTTAGCTTACTGCAAAAAGTGCAGCAAAACCAATCCCTTCGATCAATGCAGCGGCGATTAACATCGCTGTTTGAATTTTTCCGTAAGCTTCAGGCTGACGTGCGATAGCATCCATTGCTGACCCACCAATTTTACCGATACCAATACCGACACCGATAACAACCAATCCTGCTCCTACCATTACTGGAATTTCCATAATTGTAAATATTAAATTAAACACTCTCGTTAAAGAAACACTTAATGCGCTTCAATTTCATTGTGATGCTCGTGCTCCTCTGAGGCAAAGCCAAAGTATAGCGCTGATAACATCGTAAATATATAGGCTTGTAGCAATGCTACTAAAACTTCAATTAAAGAAATTGCAAAGGCTAATCCAAAGGACATTGGACTCCCTAACCAACTTTTAAAAATAAACATTAACCCAATCAAACTCATCAATACGATGTGTCCTGCTTGCATATTGGCATACAGACGAATTAATAATGAAAATGGTTTGATGAAAATCCCTAAAACTTCAATCGGGATTAAGATTATATACAAAGGAATTTTTGCGTACCACTTCATGGTGCTTCCTAATGGATCAAAAATATGAAGCCAGTAGTCTTTTGTTCCTGTTAAATTAGTCAATAAAAAGGTTATAAGTGCTAAACACAACGTAACCGCGATATTGCCTGTAACGTTAATTCCTAAAGGAGTTAATCCCAACATGTTTAGAAACCATACAAAGAAAAATACCGTCAATAAAAAACTCATGTACTTGCGGTATTTTTTTTCTCCAATGTTTGGGATTGCAATGTCATCTCGGATGTAAAGCACAATAGGCTCGAAAAAACGTCCCGCTCCTGATGCTATTCCTCCGTTCTTTGCGTAGGAGTCTGCAAGGTTCTTGAATAAGAAAAACATCAGTAAGAACGTAAACATGATGCTTACTACCCCTTTTGTTATAGAAAAATCTAAAGGTGCTATATTCGTTGCGTGATGCTCTTCGTCGTAGGTAATTGTACCAGCGGCATCCGTTTTGTATATCTTGTTGTGGCTTACTGCATAGTGATTTCCGTCAACCTCAGCCACGGTTTCTCCATGGTGGAATTTAGAGGAAGAAAATATTTTCAAGCCGTTGTCCCAAAGGATGATGGGAAGAGGAGCTCCAAAATAAACGTGTTCCCCTGCTTCGTTTGTGTAAGAAAACAAACTGAAATCATACGAATCTTGCAAGTGATGCATGATGTATTCTTTGATCTCCTTTTTTTGAATTTCTTTGGCAGAAAGGTTCTCTTGATTCTGATCGTTTTCCTTAGCGAATAGACCTCCAGCGAAGAGTAATGCTATAAAAAATAAACTTTTTTTCTTAAGTAAAATCAAGGTTGTAGTTCTGCTCATTGTTTCTAGAAATGCGATGCAAATGTAATGCTTTACATTAAAAAGAGAAACTCTTACCTCTTATATTTTATTTAATTTTTGAACTAAAATTCCGGTTTCCAAAGACAAGCCCACAAAATAGGGAATAAAAAAGGTTAGCACTTCAATTTTTTGAACGACACCGTCGGCTTTATAGGACGGATAAAAAACGACAAAAAACAAAATAAACTTGAATAAACTACTGCCCATAAACAAAAAGCTTACCTGGTCTTTATTCTTTTCAAAAACGCTTAGAAGCAGCCAAAGGATCGATGCTGCTAAAACAAAGTTCGACACATAGCTCAGAAACAATTGATGTTCCCAAAGTGGGAGGCCCAAAAGGTACAAAACACTTAAATGCAGAAACAAAGCAATTCCATATACAAGGATAAAGGGTAATAATAGATAGAGCTTCAAGAGTCGTTTAGGTTTTTCGATTGGTTTTGAATAAGAATCAGGATGACCAGAATTCCAAAAGCAGAAAGTACCAAAGCCCAAAAATTACTTTGGGTATTGAAATAGCCGTCTAACCATTGACCGCCTTTCACAGCAAAATAGACTACTAAAGCGATTTGAATCGCCAGTGAGGAAAAAATAAGCCAACGATTAGGCTGTTTTTTCAATGCCTTTGTTGATTGATTTAACATCTGAAGAAGAACGCATAGAACACTTTGCGTTAAATATTGCTCCAGATTCTACGATGAGTTTTCCAATTACAGCTTCTCCTTCAAGTTGACTAGACGCTTTCAAAGAAAGGCTTTCTTTAACTTCAAGTTTTCCGTTGAAATTTCCTTCGATGTCTGCAAAAGAACAGATAATAACACCATTGATGACACCGTCTTTACCAATGACAACTTTACCCGAAGTTTTTATCGACCCTTCTAAAGTTCCGTCAATTCGAAAATCTGCTTCTGAAACAATATCTCCAGTAATGATGGTGCTTTTTTCAATTCGATTGGGTTGCCCGTTGATTTCGTTATTCTTCATAATCAGTGTTTTTTTGAGTTGTATTCCAGCTTTTAAACAATTGAATCTCTTTGTATTGGGATGACAAAACTACAAATTTATTTGAAATTGCTGTTGAAAGTTCTGTGGGAGTTTCGCCTTGGGGTAAAACTTCGAGGGTTGGTTGTTGCCTTAAATCATTAACTACAAGAAAAATATAGTCTCGATCATACACTTCTAAAGATAGGTTTCCGTGGGTTATTCCGCCTGCTTCTAATGTTTGAGTAACTAAAGAAGTAAGTTGTTTAATCTGTTCTTGATTTTCTTTCAAAACTGGGAAAATCCATTTATAATTCAAATATACTTTGGGCGGTTCTTCTGCTTGTTCTGTTGCAGCAATATACCCCAGTGTTTGTTTTGCCTGAGTAGCTGCCTCGGAATTTGGATAAATGTCTATCAGGCTTTGTAGTTCTTTTTTCCAAGCTTCGATTCCGTCCAAACGTCCCGTTGCATTCGCCATCAAATGAGCTACCTTAGAAGCCATGGGTGTGCCACTAAAAATCACAAGAAGATCGTCTCCTTGGGCTATGACCTCTTCGTACTGCTGGTTTAAAAACAAGTCGTATAGGGCTTCATAACGAATCGAGGGAGTCTCATTGGGAAGTAACTTAAAGTTTTCTGGATCTTTTATAATCCGTGCAAATCGAGATTCAGGATATTTTTGTATGATTTTATTTTCGTACACCAGTGCTTGTTTCGAGTCTTTTAGTGTATTCATTTTATACAAATGGTACCACGCATTTAGTTCTTGGTTTTCAGAGGGACTATTGACCAGTACGTTCTTCAGGCGTTTGCTGGCTAGATCGAAGTTTTTAAATTTTTCTTTATATAAGATCCCGACTTCTAAATAAGCTTGATTTCTTAAAACAGATAGGCTATCTAAGAGTGTTTGATCTGTCGGAAGAAGATCGACATAGGCTTGTGCATTTTCTTTTACAATGGGTGTATTGTCGTTGGTTGGGGTGGTTTCTCCTTCGTCAGAAACAAAAGCTCCATTCAAAGATTCGAGACGGTTCCAATTATCCGCATTGGGTCGGTTTCCAAAATCAGAAGCGAAGGCTTGTTTCCCAAGTATAACTAAGTTCTCGTTGTAGAAATAAAACCGCTTCCCGTTCGAACGGTTCAACACATTGAACAGCGGTTTCTTTTCTAATGCTATTTTAGCTAATTCTTTTGCTCTTTTAGAATCAATCGCTTTTTGATAAAATGCCAGTTGCTCTTCAGGAATCATTGCAGTAAGGGTAAGAATACTATCTGTTTCTCGTATGGTTTTTTCAAAACCTATTACCTCTTGTAGCCCTTCTCGTTCTTGTAAAACAATTGTCTTTTGCCTGCTTTCTTGAGTGAATTGACTCAAAAGACTATCCAAATAAGCCCCCGTATCTACATAGCTTCCTCGGGCAAAAGCATTGTCTGCTAAATCGCGGTAATTTTGTCGCCGTGTGGGTGGGTCAATCCCAGGAGCTTTTAGGGATTTAGTGTAAAATTGTTTTGCCAAACTGTCCCGCCCTTTAGAAAGGTGATATTGGGCCATTTGACGGTATATTAAATGAGTGAAGTTTTCGTTTTCAAAAGCAGCACTCAATTTTTCTAGGGCTTTTTCTGGGCTTTCCCCGCTACGTTCTGCCTGTAATCTAAGGGCGTTCAGCTTTGCATGCATCCAATATAACCGTGGGGCTTTTCGCTTTAAATCGACAATAGAATTGAATGCTAATTGTGCGGAGTCTTTTTGGTTCAACTGATCAAAAAGTTGCGCTTCTATAAAACGATAGCGGGTTTGAATGATTCTTTTTCGTTCAAATGCAGCGGCTCTTTGGATGTATTTTAACCCAGAATCAATTGCTTCGATATTTAAAAATGCTTGGGCCAAAGTTGCGTTGACAGCAGCAAAAAGCTTGTTTTTTTTCGGAATATTATTTGCTAATGGCTTTAGGTTAGACACCGCCAATTCGTCATTTCCAAGACGAAGGTTTGTTTTTTCTCTCCAAAGTTTTCCTTCGTAAAAAACGTCCGCATCGGAATTCAATCCCAAGAGAAAATTGAAGGCCTCCAGTGCCGGTAAAAAACGACGATCGTAATACCGTGCTTTTCCTAGGAGTAAATATGCTTTGTGAATTTGATCATTCTTTTGTTGTCCATTGAAACTCATGGAGTGTTTCTGAATGGCTTTTACGGCTTTTTCTTCTGCTCGAATAAAACTAGGAATAGAGGCCGTAGCATTTTCATCCTCACCGTCAAGGGTAATCAATTCTACAGGAAGTGTCGTTAAAAAATTATCCTGAGCTTGACTAGCAAGAATCGCTGAACCAATGTCTAATGCTTCTTCTCCATTAAACAAAACGTTGAATTTAGTGTTCAGGCTATGGTATTCTCTATTCAAAAAACGATCTTTTTGTGTAGAGCAACTCCCAACCCCAAATAGGACAAGGCAAAAAATACTAACTTTTAATCCAGTTTTCAATTGTAATTTGATCTATACTAGTAACTTAAATTATAAGGTTTTAGTATGTTGCTAGGCAGAAAAATAGTCTTCTAATTCTTGGAGTGTTTTGGCTGTGGTTTCCTTATCCATAATTACAGCGCCGCGTTCGAGTAAAACAATGCGGTTACAAACATCCGTGACGTGATTTAGATCATGACTCGAAATCAACAACGTAAGCTCTCTTTTTTCTGTTTCAGCCTTAATGAGTTGCTTCAATCGAATTTGTGTAGTCGGGTCGAGATTAGCAAAGGGTTCATCCAAAATAACCACTTTAGGGTTGCCAATAAAGGTTGCAATAAGCCCAACCTTCTTTTGGTTTCCTTTAGAAAAGTCCCGTAAATATTTTTTCTGATTTAAAATTTCATCATTAAAAAAATCAACGTAGGTTTCTAAAAAAAGATCGACAGTAGCTTTATCAATTCCTCTTAATTCTCCCACAAAGTAAAAATATTCCTCCGGGGTGAGGTAACCGATCAAAAAAGAGTCGTCGATGAATGCGGATGTAAACGTTTTCCATTCTTCGCTTTGAGCAACAGCTATGTCATTCGAAATGATCTCGCCAGTTGATGTTTTTATTAAATCTAAAAGGATGCTAAAGAAGGTTGTTTTCCCGGCACCGTTATTTCCAACAAGTCCAAAACATTGACCTTTTGGAATTTCAAGTTGGTCGATGTTTAAAACGGTGGTTTCGCCGTAGGACTTTGTGAGTGAATTGGCTGTAATCATATCTTTATTTTTGAGTAAAGGCTTGTAACATTTCGTGCTTTTGTTTTGCGAAAAGTTTTACCATTTGGGTTAGAATTTGGTTTTTAAAAATAATCCCTAAAACGCCACTCGCTGCGAGTGTTATATACCCTGCAGTTTCATTAAAAAGAGATGCTGGAATGATGTAAAGTAAAACAGGTAGCACCATTTTAGGGATGATCATCAAGAATAGTTTCCCTGAAAATGCTTGGGTGTTTTCAAAGGCTTTTGCCTTTACATTGAGTTTTAACGGTTGTTTATTCAGTAAGCCTCCATATAATGTTATCCAGGTTCCAAGTCCAACATTAAAGGCTGCTCCAGAAAGGATCAGGAGATAAATTTTGACTCCAAAATACAAATAGGGTAAGGAGAGTACTGTAGAAACAACAATAGCAAATGTCATGAGGCGCCATTTGGAATCTAAGTATTTTTTGTAGGGTAGGTTTTGACTCATCAAAAAGGCATAGTATTCACTGTCCCAAGCGGGAACATAGCTTCCATAGGTAAGTAAAAAACCCCCTGAAATAAAAATAGAAGCAAATACCAGCATTGCTTGGGGTTGATTGTCTTGGGTGAAAAAGGCTAATCCATAAAAGAGGAAAAGGAAAGACATCAAAACAATGTTTCGAGGCCGAACATTACGTACAATAAGGCGGAGGTCATTTTTTAGAAAAAGGGCATGACTCCCAAAAACATCCAAAAAGTCATAACGTCCGGCATTTGCAACTTCTTTTTTTGCTGCAAGAGAACCTTCTAAGTTGAGGTTGTTTTTTAAAAAAGTAAAGGTTATTTGATAGAGTATAACAAAGATCCCCAGCGGAGCTAAAACCCATAAAGGTTGCGTTAGTATTGCATCAAAAAAGTAACCCACAGCGCGTAGGATTTCGACATCCATATAGCTTTCTCCAAGGTAAAGTAGGATTAGTAAAACCACAAAGCCAGCTAAAGCTAAATTGTTTTTATTGGCTAAAAAAGAAATGAAGTTTAGGCAGAGAGAAAATGCCGTAACAGCAACCCACCAAGCAATAACCTGATCGAGAGCGTAATCGTCTTTGAGCATGGAAAAACTAATCGGCAAGTAAAGCAAAACAGGAATTGCATTGTATACAGACAACAAGGATCGGAACAATACGTTGCGAATGATCCGTTTTTTGGGGATCGAAAGCAATAAGAACGATTTGATTTCTGTTACGGGAAGCTGCTGTAAAAAATACCGAATGATCAGTTCAAGTATAAAAATTAGCACTAAAACACTGTTGATGATGGAAATAGGGTCTCGTTCGGGAAACTGATCACTCAAAAAAGGGTAAACGGCAATCCCTAAAAACAAAAGAAACCCTCCAAAATATAGAATGACAAAGCCCATCAGAATTTTGATGGCTAGTTTGGCTTCTAATTGGGGAGCACGGAGGAATTTTTTACGACTGAGCTGAAACAAGGATGTAGGCATAGGGCTGGTCTTTTGCTTATTAGTATAATATATATAAATAATGTTACAAATTGACCTGGAGTTCTTAAGGTTTTTTATTTTTGTAAAAAAAACAATGGCTGCATTTCATACGCTCAAAATCAATAGCATTAAGACCCTTACAAATGAAGCGTCCAGTATTGGTTTTGAAATTCCATCTTCTTTACAAGACCTGTTTCAATACCGCTCTGGTCAATACATCAACCTAAAGGCGTCTATTAAAGGAGAAGAAGTGCGAAGGTCCTATTCTTTGTGTTCTGCTCCATCAGAGGGAACTTTAGAGGTGGGAATTAAACGCATCCCCAAAGGCCTCTTTTCGACCTATGCAACTCAAGGCCTTCAGGTCGGTGATAGCCTTGAAGTAAGTGAGCCAGAAGGTCGGTTTGTATACAATACAGAGGCTAAAAATGTTACTGCTTTTGCAGCAGGAAGTGGAATTACACCCATCTTTTCGATTCTAAAATCAGCTCTAGAAGCGGGGACCGATACGCACTTTACCTTAGTGTATGGAAATAAAACTCCAAAAGAAACCCTCTTTTATACCGAATTAAAAAATCTAGAAGCAGCACATCCTGGTCAATTAAAAATCCTTTGGATCTACAGTCAAGCAAATGAAGAAGGGAGTCGCTTTGGTCGAATCGACTCTAGTATTGTAAACTATGTCCTCAAAAATACCGGACAACTTTCTACAGCTTTTTACCTCTGCGGACCCGAAGCTATGATTATGGAAGTAAAAGATACTCTTTTGAAAAGCTCCATTGAAGATGCTCAGGTATATTTTGAGCTTTTTACGGCTTCAAAAGCTGCCGAAGCTAAGGCGCCATCAGACGCTGCTTTGGGTGAAGTTACTATAGAAATTATTGCAGATGATACTTCCAACACCGTAAAAGCGGCGGCTAGTAATACGCTCTTGGATACGGCATTGAATGAAAAGATTGATGTGCCCTATTCTTGTCAGGGAGGCGTTTGTTGTAGTTGTATTGCCAGGATAACCGAAGGTTCTGCCACCATGGCAAACAATCAGATTTTGACCGACGAAGAGGTTGCAGAAGGTTTGGTCCTTACTTGCCAGGCAGTACCAACCTCATCAAAAGTAGTCGTTAATTACGACGAGGCATAAACCACACTTTATTTATCGTTTCGAAGTTGGTTGTAGGTTTCAAATAGTTTTTGTGCAGCAGTAGTAATGCTCCAGTGGTCCAAAATAGTCTGTCGTGCTGTTTTGGGGTCTATTTTTTCAGGCGTTTGAATCACCTCTTCTAGAATCGTTCGCAGTGCTGTAATCGATCCTTTAGGATACAAAAATCCATCGAGCCCATGGGTAATTACCTCAGAATGTATTCCAACCTGTTCCGTTGCAATGGTTGTACTCCCACAGGCCATCGCTTCTATACAGACCAATGAGAACCCTTCGGAATACGAAGCAACAACAACAGCTGTGCTCTCTTGGTAATGGTGTGCTATTTGGTTTGTTTGAGGCACAAATTGAATTTGATTTTCGACTTGAGCGGCCGATGCTATTGCTCGAATTTCATCTGCATACGCTGGTCGATCAATGGTGCCGATGAATTGAATTTTCCAATTCGGATTTTGTGAAAGTATTGGAGCAATTGCCTCCATCACATCCCGTTGCCCTTTGGCTTTTCGGATTCTTCCAACGACACTGATTTTTCTTGGGTTGATTGCCCTCTTTTTAATGTCATACGTTAGCCAATCGGGGTCTACACCGTGCCCAATAACCGTACTTTTTAGGTTTAAATTTTGAGCCATTGTTTCACTTAAACTGATGCATTGATCTGCCCTAGACATCAAAAAATTAGTTAAGCCCGAAGGGGTAGACTCTGCGTGTCGCGTTCGTAGTAAAAGGAAGTTTGCTCCCAACAAACGAAGAAACAAGGCCAAGAGCATTTCATTGTTTCTGTGGGTATGTACGATGGTTTTCCTGTCGGAATACAGGAGCCGTAAAAGCGTATAAAAGGATATTTTGTGTTTAGAAATTCCGTAGCCAAAGACCTTTGTTTCTTCCAATACATTCAACGGTTCTAGAATACTCTCAACACTACGGGTAACACCAGTGGTTTTAAAATGAAAATGAAAATGAATGATCATAAACGTTCTTGTTAATTGAAAATGGATAGAATTTGGTCTTGAAAAATAATTCCCAAGCAACAAACAAAAAAGAGTTCTACGGGCCATTTTTGAGTAAACCTTTCAAAAAACTGTGTTGAAAGAACCGCAATTATCATCAGCACAGAAACCCATGAAATTAAATTTCCATCGCCGCCAAACACCGTAATGCCCATAGCAGAAACCAAGAACAAAATCATACTATAAATGTTGTTCTTTCTATTATAACTGTTGATAAATAATCCTTTTAAATATTTAAATACAACAAGCATGGAAATAAATAATACGAAAAAAAAGCCCGAGTTGTCTTCAAGTTCTTCGCCCCATAAGAAAGAAATATTCATTGTTGCAAAATCAGGAGTTTCCCAAGAAGGGAAGGAAGGAATCAAAACAAGCAACATCATCCAAAGTATGGCTACACAGAACGCTGGAAGAAAGAATATAAGGGTGTTTTTATAATTCAATTGTCCTTTAAAAACGAGGGCTAATAATAGGGTTAAAGCAAAGTAGAGAAAATCTACTTTAAATAAAACGGCAAACACAAGCCAAAAACCTGCATTAAAAACTCCTTTTATGGAATGAGCACTTCCGTCTACTTGAATGATTTGCAAAAAACTAAACCAAAAAAACAAGGAGGCAAGCCAAAGCCAAACATCCCATTTATCGATTGGTAAGATCCAGAAGAATAAAGCAAAAACAAGGAGGTGATAGCTCCCTTTTCTAAATAATATTTGTCTTCTTACAGTCCACTCTACGCACAAAAGGCTAATCCCCGCAAGGATATTGACAACAATCGTTCTAAAAAAATTCCCTCCATTTGGATTTTGTTCTTCGATGGTTGCGTTGTGCCAAAACACGGCAGCAAAGAGTACTGAAAAAGCAATTAAATAGCTCCAAAAAGAAGTTCTCCCAAAGACTCTTGTAAACATGGTTGTTCTGTTGGATCGATTATTAATGACCTTAAAGCTGTGCCTAAGGGTTTCCGATATAAAGGTAAAACAATGTTCTTTACAGCTAGTGTTTATTCCTTTAAAATCTAATGGTAATCATTCCCTGCAAAGAAAATCGGCGATACTGTTTTTGCTTATTTTGAATATACGGAGAGTCATATCCGTACTTAAAGTAAATGCGATCTAATTATATCTGTTTTCAAGCCACCTCTTGATGTAAAGCAATTTTTCTTTTGGACTTTGATCTAAGCTTTGTAAACACAAAAACAAGTAGTCTTTGTTTTTAGCTCTTCTAGTTAACTTGTGTTTGATCCAAAAAAGAGGATATGAAAAGTTTTGAAAATAGGCTAATTGATAGTCTTTCTTTAAAACATAATTGTTGTTTTTAATTTCAAGGTGATTTGAAAGAGACTGGATTATATATGTTTCTGGATGTCTAAACCGGTGTTTGATGTTTCTTTCGAGCAATTCCGGATGTTTACGATAGTACTTGTCAAAGGTAGATTTTCTTAGTGCAGAGACCGTATGATGAATTCTGAGGTAGTTCGAAAACCCTAAAATACGAGCAATTGTTTGTTGCCCTTTTTTGTATCCGTGGCTATTATCTACAGGGTTTTTCTTTGTCATTTTAGTTAAAAAAAAGCGTGCTTTTTTGTGCCAAATGTCTTCATAGAAAGGCGTCCAAACACCCCTTAATACCGGCTTATTGCCACTAAAAAAATCCGTTACCTTTGTTTCATTCAACAACATAGAATCATCGTTGAAATATAAAAAATGCTCTGAAAGGTTAGGTGTTTTATACAATAAAGACTCTATTGCTCTACTACTAAATGTAGGCAAAAAGTGTTCATTCCCTTCAAAAATAGTCTTGTGGTCTACGATGCTAACTGTGGGAAAGTTTTTCTTTGCTAAATTGGTGTTTTGTAAAAACGCAGGTATTTGATTATCCGTTACAATGAATATATTTCGAACAAATTTTGCGTACTTTAATATTGATTTTACAACAAATTCTATCTCATTAACCTGACCATAACGCAATCTTGATTTTTTACTATTGAGCTCTTTTTTGTTGTCTAAATAAAATTCTCTTTTTGCTCTATGAGCTGGGTCATCTCCGTCGACCCATGTAATTACAGCGTCTACAACAAGTTCATCTTTCTTATCCATTATTAGAAAACTTTTTTAAGCTGTTTTTTACGCTCTTTTTCCTTCCTTACAAAATTAAAAAATTAAAACTCAACTCTGTGAATTAATAGAACTTTCTGAAGCAAAGCTGTTCAAGTTCGTGTTCATCCATCTTGTTCGTACGCGTCCTGAAAACGTATAGCGGTGGTTGAGTAACTTAAGGGTCTCTGCGTGCTTTTGGTTTTACAGTGGGTTGTTTCTGAATGATTATTTAATATTACGTATTAAATCATGCCCTTGTGTTTGGTATATTATCAGCCGTAGGCTTTTAACCAAAGCTGCCCTTATCATTTCTTTATATAAATACATTCAAAAAACACTACAGCAGTGTTGGTAAGCTAGCCGCCCACAGTCTTATTTTTACGATTACTTGTTTAGAATTAGGCTAGCTTTCTCTGTTTTGAAAAGTAAAACGAGGTATGTTTAAAAACTCCTCGGCTATTGGTTCCGAGCGAAGGCTGAGACAAGTGCACTCTTTTTTAGACTAAATCAATCAAAAGCCTTGGATTCCCCTTTGCTTTTTATAAATTTGCAACGAAATTTATATTCTGATCCAATGAAAGATTTATTTGAAGCAATTGCGTGGTTATTTGAGAAGGTCTTGTTTTTACCGCATGACATCCTAAGAGAACTCGAATTAAGCAACTGGTGGTTGGCAAACATCATCAACTGGGGCTTTGCAATCGTGATCTTCTTGCTTTTGGTATATTGGACCATCCAACTTAAGATTTTTGACGACAAAGGAGAAGAGAATAAAGATCCTTCTGCACACTCGTTTTTATAAATCGAATCCTAAATCTT
>CBFHHG010000012.1:20477-35877 GCA_965655585.1 Candidatus Arcticimaribacter sp.
AAGATTTTTGACGACAAAGGAGAAGAGAATAAAGATCCTTCTGCACACTCGTTTTTATAAATCGAATCCTAAATCTTTTCGATAATAGATCCCGTCAAAATCAACTTTATCTAATGTTTCGTATGATTTAGACAAGGCCTCCTTGTGATCTGCTCCAAAAGAAGTTACCGCAAGCACTCTTCCTCCAGAGGTTTTTACAACTCCCGTTTCCATTTGCGTTCCGGCGTGGAAAATGATACTGTCTTCTACCCCTTCAATACCCGTAATTGTTTTTCCTTTTTCATAAGCTTCTGGATATCCTCCAGAAACGGCCATGATGGTGGTAGCAGTTCGAGGGTCTATTTGAAGTTGATGTTGGTCCAGGGTTTGTGTTCCAACGGCTTGGAAAAGTTCTACCCAATCGTTCTGAATTCGTGGGAATACAACCTCGGTTTCGGGATCTCCCATACGAACGTTATACTCAATCACAAAGGGTTCTTCGCCAACCTTAATTAGGCCAATAAAGACAAAGCCCTGGAAGGGTAAGTTACTTTTCTGGAACCCATCCATAGTAGGTTTGATCACCCGATCTTCGATTTTCTTTATGAATTCGGCTGAGGCAAAGGGTACCGGCGAAATTGCTCCCATACCTCCAGTATTCAATCCGGTGTCGCCTTCGCCTATGCGTTTATAGTCTTTCGCCATTGGAAGGGTGTGGTAATTTTTCCCATCTGTCAAGACAAAGCAAGACAATTCTATACCGTCCAAAAACTCCTCTATCACTACTTTTTGAGACGCTGCTCCGAATTTTTTCCCTACCAACATTTGGCGCAATTCATCTTGTGCTTCTGCAAGGTCGTCTATAATCAAAACACCTTTTCCTGCAGCTAAGCCGTCTGCCTTAAGTACAAAGGGAGACTTCATTGTTTCTAAAAAGCGACAACCTTCTTCTACTGTTTCGGCAGTAAAACTATCGTACTGAGCTGTAGGAATGTTGTGGGCTTTCATGAATTCTTTGGCGAATTCTTTACTCCCCTCCAAGGTTGCAGCAGCTTGCTGTGGCCCAACTACAGTAATCTCTTGCAGCTGTGTGTCTGCCAAAAAGAAATCGTGAATCCCATTGACCAGCGGGTCTTCTGGACCAACAATAACCATCTGCACGCTGTTGTCGAGTACGGCTTGTTTGATGCCTTCAAAGTCGGTTACACCAAGGGCTAGGTTGGTTGCGATTTCGTGGGTTCCTGCATTTCCAGGAGCTACAAAAAGTTTCCCGCAGTTTGGACTTTGCGCCAATTTCCATGCAATCGTATGTTCGCGTCCGCCGCCGCCAATGATCAAAATATTCATCTGTTTCTTTTTAACTCGGCAAAGATAAAAAGTCTCGAGGAATCCAAGGTGGTATTTGTGGGAAAGAAAAAAAGGGATGGGTCTGAGGAAGAGGTTGGCGTTTTTGAAGGGCTTGGTGGATGGTTAGCGTTTCTCAAGCAGCTAGATTAGGAAACACAAGATCAACATAGAAAATCCGTGAGGACTTTCGTAAGTAAGTAAGAAGTAATTAATTTTATATGGTGTTTAAGCTGGCTTTTATTTTTTCAAAGCAGTGACTTGTATTTCAATTTTCATTTTCGGGTCAGCTAATCCTGCTGAAAACATTGTTGCCGCAGGTCTAATCTTTCCAAAATATTTTCGAAGGGTAGGCCAACACTTTTCAAATTCAGAGGCATTTGTCAATATGTAGGTTACTCTTACGATTTCATCCAAATTTGAACCTGCTTGGTTTAATACTTTTGAGATGTTTTTTAGGCATTGTTCAGTTTGTGAAATTATATCCTCTTTGATAGTCATTGTATCATAATCGTAGCCCATTGTTCCTGATACAATTACCCAGTTGTCATCAACAACAGCCCTTGAGTAGCCTATTTCTTTTTCAAACTTAGAGCCTGAACTGATTAATTTTCTCATTATTCTCTTTTTTGCTTGCTTACAACTACTGTATATCCAAACCATTAGGCCTCTTTTTTCCGTCATCTTTTATTTGGGGGGCACTATACCTCCTATGTTCATGGGTATTGCATCACTACCCTATAAATAAAAAAGTCTTGAAAGCCTTTTCCCTTTCGCCCTTTTGTTTGGACTTATACAAACAAAACGAGGGGCATAATGCAAAAGCAATTGCCACAAAAAAACAGCTTCAAAAGAGTGGTGTGGGTGCAGGCTTTTCATAAAGCGTATCCGATTTAGGGGTTGAATACGTTTCAAATCTAAAAAAATCTTCTGAAAAAGCAAGTTAAGGTCCTTGTAATTAGTGTTTTGCATACAGCATCAGGCTGCCTTTCACTAGGGCCTAGGCTACACACAAAACCTTTTCTTACCTTAGGTGAATCTATACTCTTTGATTATGATGAAAAAAGTAAAAGTTGTGTTAATGGTTTTGGGATCAATCCTTGTATTCGTTCTTATTATAAGTTTTGTAGCAGCCACCTATTTAAAAAACACCTTCTTGGATTTTGAAAAAGACTATTCAGAGCTAGCAACTGTTCAAGAAATACAGCAAGACGGTCACAGTTTTTTAGACCTCAACGCCAATGGAACGCTAGATGTTTATGAAGATGTGCGTTTGCCTCTTAAAAAACGGGTATCCAATTTGCTTTCTCTAATGACTTTGGAAGAAAAAATTCACCTCCTCAAAGGATCTGGAATCGGTTCTGCTATCGGACTGAACGAGCCTGGCGTTGGGATTCCCGGGGCAGTAGGAACCATAGTTCCAACCTCTAGATTGGGTATTCCCACCGTCTATTTGTCGGATGGTCCTGCAGGCTTACGAATCGAACCCAAACGAAAAGGAGAAGATCGAACCTACAACAGTACTGCATTTCCGATTGCAACCCTACTGGCGTCTACTTGGAACCAAAAATTGGTTTATGCCGTCGGGAACGCCATGGGAACGGAGGCGTCGGAATATGGTATTGATGTAATTCTGGGTCCCGGCATGAACATTCATCGAAATCCGCTTTGTGGAAGGAACTTCGAATATTATTCTGAAGACCCTGTGCTGTCGGGTTATATTGGAGCTGCCATTATCAACGGAATTGAGTCGAATGGTGTAGGTACTTCAGTAAAGCATTTTGTAACAAACAATCAAGAAACCGATCGCGATATCAACGATGCAATTGTATCTGAAAGAGCGATGCGCGAGATTTATCTAAAGGGCTTTGAAATTGTAGTCCGAGAGGCGCAGCCTTGGACGATCATGTCTTCCTACAATAAGGTTAATGGAACCTATACTTCCCAAAGTGAATCCTTGCTCACAGACATCCTAAGAGACGATTGGGGCTTCGAAGGCTTGGTGATGACGGATTGGTTTGGCGGCAGGGATGCAGTGGCTCAAATAAACGCTGGCAACGACCTGTTGGAACCCGGCACCAAAAAACAATGGGATGCTTTACTCGAAGCTTCAGAAGACGGCCGTTTATCTCCTGAAATCATTGACCGTGCGGCAGGTCGTATTCTTACTTTAATTTTTAAAAGTGGGAAAATCCAACGTCCCAAGATCAACAACAACCCCGACCTAAAAGCCCATGCAGAAATTACACGTAGGTCTGCATCAGAGGGTATGGTGTTGCTTAAAAACGAAAATGCCTTGCCTCTTGAGAATATCAAGAACATTGCCCTTCTTGGGATTACTTCCTATGACTTTATTTCTGGCGGGACGGGCTCAGGCGATGTAAACGAAGCCTATACGGTTTCTCTTGAAGAAGGTTTACGCAATGTTGGGTTTTCAATCAACGGAACTGCAAAAGACATTTATGAAACGCACAAGGCGGCTCACAAAGAAGCGTTTATAAAACGCGAAGGCCTATTGGCCGCTTTCGACAACCGCTTACCGCCCGAAATGACTTTTACCGCTGATCAATTGGATGCCATTGTAGCAGAATCTGACGTTGGTATTTTGACCATTGGGCGGAATGCAGGTGAAGGGGGTGACCGGGTTGAGGTTGACGACTTTCTACTTACTCTTCGGGAAAAAAAGATGATCTCCGATGCATCAAAAGCGTTTCAGTCTGTTGCCAAAAAACTGATTGTAGTTTTGAATGTCGGAGGAGTAATCGAAACGGCTTCTTGGAAAAACCAGCCTGACGCTATTTTATTGGCATGGCAAGGCGGACAAGAAGGTGGAAATTCTGCAGCGGACCTCATCAGCGGAAAGGTCAACCCAAGCGGAAAACTTCCCGTAACCTTTCCTATTAATCTAAGCGATCATGCCTCTACTGAAAACTTCCCGCAAGATGGGGAGCAACAAACAATTGTGGGGCTCATAAACCATATGATGCTCGGAAATAAAAAAGCTCGCCCCGAAGGGAAAAAAATTAAAAACAAAGATTACACCAACTATGAAGAAGGGCTTTATGTTGGTTATCGTCATTTTGATAAGGCCAATTTAGATGTTGCTTATCCTTTTGGACATGGGCTTTCCTATACCCGTTTTGAATATAGCCCTGTGGAAGTTACTCTTGAAAAAGACAGCATACAGGTCTCCGTACAAATTCAAAATACGGGAAAACGCACCGGAAAAGAGGTCGTGCAGGTTTATGTTTCCAAATCCAATTCGACGATCGATCGTCCACTGCAAGAGATGAAAGCATTTACAAAAACATCTGCCCTAGAACCCGGTGCTACAGCAGTCGTTCAAATCGTCATTCCAGTTTCTGATCTCCGTTATTGGGACGAAACTAAAAACGATTGGGCCCTAGAAAAAGGGAGCTATACGATTAAACTGGGGTCTTCTTCTCGAGACATAAGACAGGTGTCTACGGTCGAACTGTAGTATGGTTTTCCATTACGCCTTTATCCAAAAATTGCTGCTTCTCTGGCCGGGACAGCAAAAGCAATTGCCACAAAAAAACAGCTTCAAAAGAGTGGTGTGGGTGCAGGCTTTTCATAAAGCGTATCCGATTTAGGGGTTGAATACGTTTCAAAGCTAAAAAAAACTTTCAGTCTTCACAAATCAAAAGGCTGAAAATCGGTTACTTACGTGCTACGCTAAAAACTGAAAAAGTCCGCTAGGGGCGTCCTATCGAAAAATAAGAAATGCCTGCTGCTTCCATTTCTTGGGGATCAAAAACATTACGCCCGTCAAAAATCAAGGGCTTTTGCATACTGCTTTTGAACAAAGAAATGTCGAGGTTGCGGAAGAGGTTCCACTCCGTACACACAATAAGGGCATCGGCTTGATGTAGGGTCTCGTTGGGTTCGTTGGCATAGTGAATGCGATCGCCAAAGTGTTTGCGGGTATTTTCGATCGCTACCGGATCGAAAACAGAAAAGCTTGCGCCTTGTTTAAGCAAGGTTTCGATAACATAAAAAGCCGGTGCTTCACGCACATCGTCCGTTCCTGGCTTAAACGAAAGTCCCCAAAGTGCAAATTTCTTGCCTTGTAGGGCCCCTTTAAAATAGGATTCTATTTTTGCAGTAAATACTTTTTTCTGTTCTGTATTTACGCGATCAACGGCCGTTAATATGTTAAAGGGTTGATTTAAATCGTCCCCTAACTTTTTGAGGGCTTTGACATCTTTCGGAAAACAAGACCCGCCGTAACCAATTCCAGGAAACAAAAAACGGTTCCCAATCCGATCATCACTCCCCATACCCTGACGAACCAGATCGACATTGGCGCCTACCAATTCACAGTAATTAGCAATCTCGTTCATAAAACTAATCTTGGTTGCCAAGAAAGCATTGGAAGCGTATTTGGTCAATTCTGCAGAAACACAATCCATTATTTGATAACGGTTGCCTGTGCGCATATAAGGGGCGTATAGTTTTTGTAATTGAGCGATGGCATGTTCCGATGAAGATCCTATCACAACCCGTTGGGGTTTCATAAAATCTTGGACGGCAAAACCTTCTTTTAAAAATTCAGGGTTGGCAACGACATCTACCGAAACGGCGCAAGTCGTATCGAAAAGCTCCTGTACCCGACGTGTTGTCCCAACGGGAACCGTGCTTTTATTGACAATGATTTTATATTCTGTAGCCAAGGCTGCAATTTCTTTAGAAACTTGGAGCACATAGCTTAGGTCCGCTCCTCCGTCTTCTAACTCTGGCGTGGGAAGGGCAAGGAAAATAAGTTCCGCAAAAGCAACCGCTTCGACTAAGTCGGACGAAAAATGCAAACGGTTGGCTGCTCGGTTGCGTTGAAAAAGAGTTTCTAGTTCGGGTTCGTAAATCGGGATTTCACCCGCTTGCATAGCCGATACTTTTTCTCGATTGTTGTCTACGCAAAGGACTTGATTTCCGGTTTCTGCAAAGCAGGTTCCGGTAACTAAGCCTACATATCCTGATCCTATAACCGCTATTTTCATATTCCTTCTGTATTTGTATTCAAACGGAAGGTCCGTCCGAATCGTATGTTATGACTTCTTTTTATTCTTGATTTTATTCCATCGGTACGATCGAATAAATTTGCCTTGCTCCGCATTGATTAAAAACGGTTGCTGTTCTCGTTTTGCCTTCTGGTAGCCGCTAAGTAAACGAAAAAATGTGGGAAGACTCCTTTTAAGAAATGCATTTTTAAGACTCGCCAAAACAGAAAGTAACCAGCCGTATCGCAATACATAAAAAGCGGCTCCTTGAAATCGTGCTGCACCAGGCGCATATCCTGCCCCTGTAGGCCGCCTGTGCTTTACGTGAAGCTGTGGAAGGGTTTGTACAGAAAAGCCAAAATAACGCGCTAAAAGCTCGTCTACCGTGTCCCAGCCCATAGCTGGACGCAGCCCTTCGATGGCTGCAAAGCACTCTTTGGAATAGGCTTTAAATGCACCTCGAACATGATCCGGCCCCATGGGGTGGTTCAATACCCAATCCCCTGCCTTGTTTTGCTCATAACAAAAGCCTCCTGCAATTCCAACTTTCGGATCTTCAAAGACCGTCAAGAGGGTTTCAAAATAATCCTTGGGTAGAAATAAATCGGCATCTAATTTGACTAAGACTTCGTAGGGTTGCTTTAGCTGTTTATGGCCTACAGTAAAGGCATGAATCACTTTGGAGCCGGGCAAATGTGCGGGCTCAGAGGTATGGTTTATATAGCGAATGTTTTCAAATGCTGCAGAAAAATGCTGCATGATGCTTTCGGTGTCATCGGTTGCATTATCGTTTACCAAAATAATTTCTGTAGCAGAAACCGTTTGCTCACATAAGGATTGGAGCATCCCTTCTAAAAAGTTCGCTTCATTGTGAGCGGGTATGATTACACTATAAGTTTTCAAAATTGCTTATTAGAAAAAAGAGGACTGTATGTCGGGCGAACTGCTCCGCCACTTGATGTTGAACAGGGCGTAACAGGGACTTCGAGCTGATGTTCTTTTACAATCGCAACCGCCAAGTCGTACCAAGACATGATCTGTTCATCCGAAAAATGATACAGGCCGTATTCGGGTTCTTTTTTTATCATCTGGAACAGAAATTCTGCCAGATGAGTAACATCGGTTGGGGTGCCAACCTGATCGTTAACGACTGTCAACGGATCGCCATTTTTGGCTTTATTTAGAATGGCACTATAAAAATTGGCACCTAAGATTTTACTGTATAACCAAGATGTCCGAATGATATAAAAGGCTGCCGCATTTTGCTGAATATAGCGCTCCCCTTGCAGCTTACTTTTACCGTATTGGTTGAGAGGAGCTGTTGCATCCGTTTCTACATAGGGTGTTTTTTTGGTGCCATCGAATACATAATCTGTAGAAATATGCAGCAGCGTAATCTGTTTTTCGTTACAAGCCGCCACAAGGTTTTTAACGCCTTCTACATTTAAAGCGAAAGCAGTGTCAATTTCTGTTTCTGCATCTTCAACGAGGTTATAGGCTGCACAATTGATACAGTAATCGAAGCTTTGTTTTTCCAAAAAAGAAGCGATTGAGTTCGAATCGGTAATGTCTATTTCGTTTTTTCCACAAAAAACCCAATGATCTTCTGATCCTAAACTTTGCTGTTTGAGGGTTGTTCCCAATTGGCCGTTGGCTCCTGTAACTAAAATCCCTTTCACAGCACATACGTTTTAAAAGTGGGCAAAAGGCGGTCTTTATCGCTTAGAATTTGTTCTGCTTGTGGAATTCTCCAATCGATGTTCAGCTCTGCGTCCTTATATAAAATCCCACTTTCCGTTTCCGGGTGATAGTAGGCGTCTGTTTTATAGAAAACAACCGCTTCTGGGCTTAGGACGGCATAGCCATGGGCACAACCTTTAGGAACAAATAGTTGTTCTTTGTTTTCCTGGCTCAGCACAGCAGTAACTACTGCTCCAAAAGTGGGGCTTTCTTTTCTTAAATCCACCGCAACATCCAAAATGGTTCCTTGAAGTGCACGAACTAATTTGGCCTGTGCGTGCGGTGCTTCTTGAAAATGTAACCCGCGAACAACCCCATAAGTCGAAAAAGCTTCGTTGTCCTGAACTGGGTTAAAAGCCAATTGAGTTAATGCTTCAAAACGTTCTTTTTGAAAACTTTCATAAAAATAACCCCGATCGTCTTTAAACACTTGAGGCTTGATCAGCCAACAATCTACTATTGAAGTTTTTTGAACATCCATATTATTCTGAAATCAGCGATTTTAAATACCTCCCATAGGCAGTTTTTTGGAGCTCGTCAGCCAAAAGGCTCAACTGGTGTTTGTCGATCGCTCCCGACTGGTAAGCGGCCGCTTCGATCGCTCCGATCAGTATGCCTTGTCTGGATTGAATTACCTGTACAAACTGACTGGCTTCCATCAACGATTCAATGGCTCCGGTATCCAACCAAGCAGTGCCCGGATCTAAAACCTCAACATGCAACCGGTTTTCATCCAAATACAATCGGTTGAGGTCCGTAATTTCTAATTCTCCCCTCGCACTAGGTTTCAGTTGTTTTGCTTTTTCGACCACGGTATTGTCGTAAAAATAAATTCCGGGGACAGCGTAAGACGATTTGGGATGCGTTGGCTTTTCTTCAATGTCAATGGCTGTTCTGTTGGCATCAAATTGCACGATTCCATACCGATGTGGATCGCTCACTTTGCTCGCAAAAATCATCCCACCATCGTAAGAAGCGTGTTTTTTTAGCTGCTCTATAAAATGGGTTCCATAAAATAAATTATCTCCCAAAATAAGGGCAACGGGATCGTCTTGTATGAAGTCTTCACCAAGAATAAAGGCATGCGCCAAACCGTTTGGTTCTGGCTGTTCAACATAACTAAAAGAACATCCAATGCGTGACCCATCCCCCAATAAACTTTGAAATAAAGGCAGGTCCTTTGGGGTGGTAATGATTAATATTTCGTGAATTCCTGCTTCTATTAGGGTTGCCAAAGGATAATAAATCATGGGCTTGTCGTAGATGGGCATGAGTTGCTTACTAACCGCTTTGGTCAAGGGGTATAGGCGTGTTCCTTTTCCTCCTGCTAAGATAATTCCTTTCATCAGTTCCTTTTGTTTAGGTAATGTTCTACCGTAATCTGAAGTGCTTCTTCAAAAGAGGTCTGGGCTTTCCAGCCCAATTCATTCTTGATTTTGGTTGCGTCAATCGCATATCGAAAATCGTGCCCCAAACGATCGGTAACGTGAGTAATTAATGTGGCATAGGATTTTCCATTGGATCGCGGCTGTATCCTGTCTAAAATTTGAATAACGGCTGCACAGAGATCCAAGGTTGTTTTTTCACTGTCACCACCCACACAATACACCTCCCCTAACGTTCCTTTTTCAAAAACAGATTGAATCGCGATACAGTGATCGAGTACAAAAAGCCAATCCCGAATGTTATTTCCCGTTCCATAAATGGGAATGGGTTCTTCTTGAATTGCTTTTCTAATGATCGTTGGGATCAATTTTTCTTGATGTTGGTAGGGTCCAAAATTATTGGAGCAATTTGTCGTTACTACTGGCAGACCGTAGGTGTGAAAATAGCTTCGAACCAAATGATCCGATGCGGCTTTGGATGCGCTATAAGGGCTGTTGGGTGCGTAGGCTGTTTTTTCAGTAAAGGCTCCTGTAGAACCTAGGGTGCCGTAAACTTCATCTGTAGAGATGTGGTGAAAACGAGCTTTTTCATAGGCTGCTTTCTTGCTTTGATTGGGTTCCATCCATGCCTTTCGAGCTGCTTCTAAAAGCTGAAAAGTTCCCATAATGTTGGTTTCTACAAAGGCCTGTGGCTCACTGATCGAGTTATCGACATGGGATTCTGCCGCAAAATGTATTATTCCTTGTATGTTGTTTTCTTGAAACAATTGCCTTAAAAGTTGAGCGTCGCAAATATCTCCTTCGATAAAGCTTAATCTTGCGTTTCCCTCCCAACGCTTTAGCGCATTTGTATCTGCAGCATAGGTTTTCTTATCTAAAACCAATAGGTTTTTGAGGGGCTTGGCTTCTATAATATAGTCAATGTAGTTTGACCCTATGAATCCTAATCCTCCCGTGATGAGCGTTTTTGCCTCCATTTAATGTGCTTTGGGCAGAGCGTCTGCAATTTTACGGTCGTTGGCTAAACGCGGAACTTTGTTTTGTCCGCCCAGTTTGCCAATCGATTTCATATACTTTTCAAAGCCTTGCTTTAGTATCGGCTTTACAACAAGCTTACGTAATACTTTGCCTTGAATAAGATCCTGATAATACACGTTTTGCTTTTCCATTTCCGCATCTAAAGCGGTCTCAAATGCTTCCATATCTTCTGGCTCTTGATCAAATTCAATGCACCATTCGTGGTAGGGCAAGCCTGATTCTGGCTTTACTTGAGGGGCAACCGTAAACTCTCGGATTCGAATAGGCGTCCCTTCTGTTACTATTTTGAGGGCTGTTTCTACTTCTTTTCCAATAACGTGTTCTCCAAAAGCAGAAATAAAATGTTTGATTCTTCCGGTTACCACCAAGCGATAGGGCGCTATAGAAACGAAACGAACGGTATCTCCAATGTTGTAGGCCCATAAACCCGCTGTAGTAGAAATTATTAGGGCATAATTAACGCCCATTTCTACTTCACCTAGAGTATGTCGTTTGGGGTTTTCTTGTTGTATTTCATCGACCCGAATAAACTCATAGAAAATTCCATTATTCAAGAGTAAGAGCAAACCCTCTTGCTTGGGAATGTCTTGATAAGCAAAAAATCCTTCAGAGGCTGGGAAGAGCTCCAAGGTGTCTACCGATCGTCCAATGAGGTTTTTAAAGACACTTTTATACGGTTCAAAATTTACTCCGCCGTAAACGAAGAGCGAAAAGTTTTGGAACAGATCGCCAACATCTTGATTGGTTTGGCTTTTTATTTTTTCGAAATACATCTGAACCCAAGAAGGTATTCCTCCAATTAGCGTCATGTCTTCTGGAACTGTTTCGGCAACAATCGCATTTACTTTTTCTTCCCAGTCGTCGATGCAGTTGGTTTCCCAGCTGGGCATACGGCTTTTTTGTAGATAGGATGGTACGTAGTGTGCTACAATTCCTGATAAACGCCCAATGGCAATTCCGTTTTTATAATCCAGCTCTGGACTCCCTTGTACAAAGATTTGTTTTCCTTTCAAAAAGGCTGTGTTTCCTGTGTTGTGTATATAGGTAAGCAAGGCATCTCGCGCTGCAGTGATATGCGTTGGCATAGATTCTTTGGTAATCGGAATGTATTTTGCCCCAGAAGTTGTACCACTTGTTTTGGAAAAATAGATTGGTTTTCCTGGCCATAGGACGTCTTCTTCTCCAGCAACAATTCGGTCTACATACAAGCGCAATGCTTCATAGTCTCGAACAGGAACCTGTTTCGCAAAATCCGTGGGTTGTGTAATAGATGAAAAGTTATGGTCTTCCCCAAAGCGGGTTTTTCTACCGGATGCAATGAGTTTTTGAAAGGTTTTACGTTGAGCCTGAACCGGATTATTTACCCATTGTTGGTTTTTTTTAAAGATGACTTTAGCAAATATTTTTGCCGCTAATTGCTTCATTCTTTTGTCTTGTTATTTAGAAAAGTCAATAAAACTTTCGGGGTTCATTGGGTATCCATCACTCCAAAGTTCAAAATGTAAATGCCATCCTGTGGACAGCTCACCTGTATTTCCAGCGGAAGCAATCACTTCCCCTGCTACCACAAAATCTCCTTGTTGTTTGCTCAATGAAGCGTTGTGTTTGTATGCAGAAATTAAGCCGAACGGATGTTCAATAATGATTACATGACCTGTGCCAGCTGTCCATTCAGAAAAAATAACCGTTCCATCGGCAACGGCTTTGATGGGTGCATTTTCTTTGAGTACAATATCAACGGCATAGTGCTTATTGGTTGGGTCGTAGGTTTGCGATAGATCACCTTGGGCTGGAGGAAACAGGACAAAGTCGACCTTGCCTTTTGACCCTCCTTGAACGTTATACTTGTCTTCCTGATCTACCATGGCCCTCAAAAGAGAATCATCAATACTCGTTGAAACAATTGCTTTGGAGCGTTTAGAAAAACTATCCAATGCTATGGGAATTTCTTTTAATTCATCAAACTTAAGGTCGCCTACCAATACCCGTTGAATGGAGTTTAAGTATCGGACAGATTGATCATATGCTCTGCTTAAAGAATCAAGCTTTATTGCGTTTTCTGCAGCTTGGGCGCGCATAGCGGTTGAAGAATATCCCGGCATAAATTCTTTGAGCGGTGTCGTTGCTATTAAAAAAACAGTACCCGACACAAAGATGGAAATTAGAAGAATGGAAATAATCATAACGTTTAAACGCGTCAAACGGAAGTACAATTGTTCTTCATACGTTTCTTCGTTCAAAACCACTAATCGGTACTTGTTCAGTAGTTTTTGCTTTAATTTTCCTCTTTTTTTTGGTTCCTTTCCCATGATCTAGCACAAATATAAAGAAACCCTTGGTTAAAAATTACTGCTTTCCCTGATCAAAATATGGATTCCCTATAATAATTCTTTTTACATTTGTTGAAAATCAATGATATGATAAGTTTAGTAGTTTTTTTAGGAATGATTGGAGGTCCTCAAATAATCCTCATCGTCCTTGTAGTTTTATTGCTTTTTGGAGGTAGAAAAATTCCTGAATTGATGCGTGGACTCGGAAGCGGTATTAAGGAGTTTAAAAACGCTACAAAAGAAGAGGAAGAAGACGCCTCAAAAATCGAGAAGAAAAAAGACTAACCCTCTTTATTCATTTTGCTTAAACGAGGATATAATCGTGTTCAGTTCGAACATATAATCGCGTTTGTTTAAAGACGGTGCAAAGGCAAAACCTTCAACAATGATCCATCGGTCATTCTTTTCGTCTTTGACCTTATAATTTACAAAAGGTCCAGCCATAAAATCTTTTTTTACTTCCCACATTCCTTTTGTCAAATAGGCTACTTTTCCATCCAACTTTGTCTTGTATAGATACGGAAGATAAGCTTCTTCTGTAATCATATGGCTGCCGGGTAATCTCCCAGGAACATATAATTTTCCAATAGAATCCCGCATTTTCTTTATCTGGGTTAATGGATTCGAGGACACAGAATTTAAGGGCAGCGAATACACAATTAGATTCAGTGTTCCTTTTTGTACGGGCTTTTCAATCCAGGTGAAGTTGGTGGTGTCTTTTACTGTTTTATAAGCCGAGGGATAAGTCAAACTAATCTTGAATCGGTTTTCGAGGGTAAGCTCATTTGTTTTTGCCTTTTGGATCCTTCTCAGCTTTTCTTTGCGTTCATTTTCCTGAAATAACTCTTGAATAAGAATTGCGTTTTCACGCACATATTCCGCCATAAGTTCTTGGTCTTCACCTGTAAAAAAAGCTACAATTTGTGGCTTCGCAAATTGATCTTGTCTCAATTCGAAAGTCGCTAAGCTGTCTTTTTTAAACCACAGAATGTTGCGGCTGTTACGAGCAAATCCATCGAATGCCTTAGGGTGCAGTTGTTTCATTGAAAAACGAGGCTCGTCCATTGGAAGTCCTTCATAGATCGTCGCGATTTCGTCTCGAACAGCATCACCCAAAACTCCCTCCCATTGGGCGTTATTCATAACTACTGTTACTTGGTTGAGGTTTCCGTTTGAATCTGGAACGTAACGTTGCTCTTTTTTTGATGAACAAGCCGTTGCTATGCAAGCTAAAATAAGAATGTATTTTTTCATAGGGATCTTCCTTTTCTTGGGTTATGGTATGCGCAAAAACCATTCCACTAGCCGCCTGAGTAATAAAGGCTGTCGGTTTAGTCTCTCAAAGCAGCAATTCCTGGAAGGTCTTTTCCTTCTAAGCTTTCTAACATGGCTCCACCTCCGGTAGAAACATAACTTACTCGATCTTCGAAACCAAATTGTTTTACTGCAGCTACAGAGTCTCCTCCTCCTACTAGTGAAAAGGCGCCTTGAGAAGTACTTTGAGCAATTGCTTCTCCTATGGCAATGGTTCCTTTTGCAAAGTTTTCGAATTCAAAAACACCAACAGGGCCATTCCAAAGGATGGTTTTAGATTGGGCAATAACCGCTCCAAATTTATCAATACTCTCGGGCCCAGAATCAAGTCCCATCCATTTGTCGGGGATGGATCCGATGGGTGTGATCTGACTCTTGGCGTTGTTATCAAAGTCATCGGTACACACCACGTCAATTGGTAAGTGTATTTGAACATTTTTTGCTGCAGCTTGCTCCAAAAGGTCCTTTGTATATTGTAAATACTCATCTTCACAAAGTGAATCGCCAATACGCCCGCCCTGGGCTTTGATAAAAGTATAGGCCATTCCTCCTCCAATGATGAGGTGATCAATTTTATCGAGAATATTCGCTATAATTGTAATTTTAGAAGAAACTTTTGCTCCTCCTAAGATTGCTAAAACTGGTTTTTCGCCGGTCTTCATTACTTGATCTATTGCTTTTACTTCTTGCTCTAATAATTTTCCAAACGCTTTTTTATTTTGAAAAAAAGAAGCAATGATTGCTGTTGAAGCGTGCGCTCTATGTGCGGTCCCAAATGCATCATTCACATATACCGATCCGAGGTTGGAAAGTTGCTTTGCAAAATTTTCGTCTCCTTGTGTTTCTTCATCGTAGAAGCGAAGGTTTTCTAACAATAAAACCTGTCCGTTCTGAAGTGAGTTGGCGAGTTCTTGAGTAGCAGTTCCGATACAATCTTGAGCAAAAGTAACGGGAACTTCCAAAATGTCTGAAATAGTTTGTTGAATCTTTTCTAATGAAAACTTAAGGTCTTTGCCTTTGGGGCGACCCAAATGGGACATTAAAATACAGCTACCCCCTTTCGAAAGAATGTAATCAATTGTGGGTTTCGCAGCTCGGATTCTTGTGTCGTCCGTAACCTTTCCCTCCTCATCTAAAGGGACATTAAAGTCTACACGGATTAAAACTTTTTCATTATTCAGTGAAAGTTTTTCAAGGGTCTTCATTTAATAAAATTTTAGGGCAAAAATAGTAGAATAAACCGAAACTATTG
>CBFHHG010000013.1:0-33833 GCA_965655585.1 Candidatus Arcticimaribacter sp.
TCCTCAGTTGAACGGCAAAAATAAAACATAATTTTAAAATATAAAATGTTTTTACTGTAAAATATTTTTTGATCCTGGTAAGAATACTTTTATGTTCCAAAAATTACTGCTAATTTGCATGTGCAAACAAACCCCAACTTACTAAGCTGACTTATTAAGTAATATATAATTATGCATATAGCGATAGCCGGCAATATTGGCGCAGGAAAAACAAGCCTTACAGACTTACTTTCAAAACATTATAAATGGCAAGGTCACTTTGAAGAAGTTGTCGAAAACCCCTATTTAGATGACTTTTATCATCAAATGGAACGGTGGTCATTCAACCTTCAAATCTATTTTTTAAACAGTCGTTTTGGTCAGTTGATTGAAATACAAAAGAGTGGAAAGAATGTGATTCAAGATCGAAGTATTTATGAGGACGCTCATATTTTCGCACCCAATCTGCATGCTATGGGTTTACTCTCCCAACGAGATTACCAAAATTACAAGTCTCTTTTTGAGTTGATGGAAAATATGGTAACGGGGCCCGATTTGATGATTTATTTACGCTCCAGTATTCCAAATTTGGTGGATAATATTCACAAGAGAGGAAGGGAGTTTGAAAACTCCATCAGCATCGATTATTTGAGTCGTTTGAATGAGCGCTACGAAGCATGGATTCACAACTACGATAAGGGAAAATTATTAATCATCGATGTTGATGAGTTGGATTTCGTAGATACAGCGGTCGACATGAAATCCATAGTTGATCGTATAGATGCAGAAATAAAGGAATTACTCTAAAACAAAAAATCGGCTTAAAGCCGATTTTTTGTTTGTTAAAAGAAGGAAACTTAATTCTCTATATGAAGTTCAACCTCTTTTACAGCAGCAATTGATGCCTCTACCTCTGCTTCTGTTCCTTTAATTTTTTTAACTTCAGTTTTAACTGTTCCATCTTCGGAAGTGGTTGTTGTGATGGTAGCTTCCATCATATCGGCTTCTGAAGTCTCAACCTCAACGCGAATTTCTTTACGAATTTCTTGCGCAACAGCAGCTTCTACGTCGTGTGATCCGATAATTGGAGCGATCACTAAACTCACCAAACAGGTAAGTTTAATTAAAATATTCATTGATGGTCCAGAAGTATCTTTAAAAGGATCTCCAACTGTATCTCCAGTCACAGCAGCCTTATGTGCTTCAGAACCTTTGTAGGTCATTTCCCCTTTAATTTCTACACCAGCTTCGAATGATTTTTTGGCATTATCCCAAGCACCACCAGCGTTGTTTTGAAAGATAGCCCACATGACGCCACTCACACAAACTCCAGCCATATAACCTCCTAAAGGTTCAGCTCCGAATAATACACCAACGATGATCGGTGTGATGATCGTAAGCAAGCCGGGTAAGATCATTTCTCTTAAGGCAGCTTTGGTAGAGATATCTACACATTTAGCGTATTCTGGAACCCCAGTACCTTCCATAATTCCTGGAATCTCTCTGAATTGTCTGCGAACTTCTTCAACCATTTCCATGGCAGCTTTTCCTACAGACTCCATCGCTAGAGCAGAAAAAACAACAGGGATCATTCCACCTACGAAAAGCATGGCCAATACATCGGCTTTGAAAATATTAATTCCATCAATACCCGTAAAGGTAACATAAGCTGCAAATAAGGCTAATGCAGTCAAGGCAGCTGATGCAATTGCAAAACCTTTACCAACTGCAGCAGTAGTATTTCCTACAGAATCTAAGATATCGGTACGCTCTCTAACTTCAGGAGCTAATTCACTCATTTCAGCAACACCACCAGCGTTATCCGCAATGGGTCCAAAAGCATCGACGGCTAACTGCATTGCCGTTGTTGCCATCATAGCAGATGCAGCAAGTGCTACACCGTAAAAACCAGCTAAAGCGTAAGAACCATAAATTGCAGCTGCAAATAAAATAACGGATAAAAATGTAGATTTCATTCCAACGGCAAGACCTGCGATGATGTTGGTTGCAGCTCCGGTAGAACTGTTTTCAACGATATCCATTACTGGTTTCTTCCCTAAACTCGTATAGTATGCAGTAACCATTGAAATTAATGCTCCAACTGCAAGTCCAATACAAGCAGCCCAGAATACATTTAATGACGATATTGATTTGTATCCTTCACCAAAGAATTTCATATTCATTGTTTCGGGTAACATCCAATCGATAAGGAAATAACATGAAACAAGTGTAATTGCTATCGCAGCCCAGTTTCCTAAATCCAAGGCCATTTGCACTTTAGATTCTTTAGCATCATTCGATGAAATCTTAACAAAGAATGTTCCGATGATCGACGCTAAAATACCTACTCCAGCGATTACTATTGGAAGTAAGATTGGTCCCATATTGTTGAATGAATCCGTAAACTGACCGTTCAAAGACATGTCACGGATTAGGTAATTTCCTAAAACCATTGCTGCTAGAACTGTTGCCACATAAGAACCAAATAAATCTGCTCCCATTCCAGCTACATCTCCAACATTATCTCCAACATTGTCTGCAATAGTTGCAGGATTACGAGGATCATCTTCTGGAATTCCAGCCTCTACTTTACCAACTAAATCTGCGCCAACATCAGCTGCTTTGGTATAAATACCTCCACCAACACGAGCAAACAATGCAATCGACTCTGCACCTAAAGAAAAACCTGCTAGGGTTTCTAATACAATAGTCATGTTGTTATAAAAAGATCCCTCTTGACCTATGAATTGTCCAACTAAGAACATGAATAATAAGGTTAATCCAAGAACTGCAAGACCTGCTACTCCTAGACCCATTACTGTTCCTCCACCAAATGAAACTGCAAGTGCTTTGGGCAAACTGGTCTTAGCTGCTTCTGCAGTTCGTGCGTTGGCGTCGGTTGCAATACGCATTCCGATATTTCCGGCCAAAGCAGAAAAGAAAGCTCCAAACACAAAGGCTGGTACAATCATCCAGCTTGTTGTTTCAACTGCGAGTGAAATCCCAAAAAGAGCAACTGAAGCGATGATGACAAAAATGAATAACAGACGATATTCTGCATTAAGGAAAGCAAGTGCGCCTTCTTTTATTGCTTTTGATATCTCTTGCATTCTCTCACTTCCAGGGGCTTGTTTCTTTACCCAACTTGCGCGTACAAACATATACACTAAACCTACAACTGCTAAAATTAGTGGTAAGTAAATAACATTTTGTTCCATAATAGTTTTTAAATTGTTTTTAATGCGATCCGTATCAAAGATCTTTTATTTTTTAAAATACACGACTTTTTTAACTGCTGCAATTACATCTTCACTGTTCGGTAGCCACTCATTTAAAAGAACAGGAGAAAATGGTGCTGGTGTATCGGCAGTATTTATTTTTTCGATCGGGGCATCTAAATAATCAAATACTTCATTTTGTACTTGGTAGGTTATCTCCGTAGAGACATTTCCAAAAGGCCATGCTTCTTCGAGAATCACTAAGCGATTGGTTTTTCTAACAGACGTAAGAATTGATTCAATGTCCAATGGTCTTACCGTTCGTAAATCTATAATTTCGCAAGAGATCCCTTCTTTTTCAAGGGCATCAGCTGCAGTATATGCTTCTTTAATAATTTTACCGAAAGACACGATTGTTACATCCGAACCTGGACGTTTTATTTCGGCAACTCCAATTGGAAGGATGTACTCTTCTTCAGGAACTTCCCCTTTATCTCCATACATTTGTTCAGACTCCATAAAAATCACAGGATCATCATCACGAATGGCTGCTTTTAAAAGTCCTTTAGCATCGTAAGGGTTTGAAGGTACAATAACCTTAAGACCCGGGCAGTTTGCGTACCAGCTTTCAAAGGCTTGCGAGTGCGTTGCTGCAAGTTGTCCAGCAGAAGCCGTTGGACCTCTGAATACGATTGGGCATGGAAATTGTCCTCCTGACATCTGGCGGATTTTTGCTGCATTGTTGATGATCTGGTCTATACCAACGAGAGCAAAGTTAAAGGTCATGAATTCGATAATTGGTCTATTCCCGGTCATCGTAGAACCAACTCCTATACCTGCAAAACCTAATTCAGATATCGGAGTGTCGATAACACGCTTTTCTCCAAATTCATCCAACATACCTTTAGAAGCTTTGTAAGCTCCATTGTATTCTGCAACCTCTTCGCCCATTAAATAAATGGATTCGTCACGGCGCATTTCTTCACTCATGGCCTCACAGATGGCTTGTCTAAACTGTAGTACTTTCATACGATCTATTCTTCAAGATTTTTAATAGGTGGGCAAATTTAAGTTTTTTAACTGTATATAAAAAACCTATTGCTGGAAGAAGTCACTTGAAGAATTAAAAATTTCTAAAAATTAAAAGCATTTTTTTAAAAAAGAACTAATTTCACAGTCGGAAAATGATGTTATGGATTTAATCAAGCTTAAAATTATCGGTGTTTCTTATACCCAAGCCCAAACGGGTGCTTATGCACTCATATTGGGCGAAGCCAAAGGGAACAGAAGACTCCCCATTGTCATAGGAGGGTTTGAAGCTGAAGCTATTACAGTTGGTTTAGAAAGTGATATTGTTCCCACAAGACCTTCGACACACGATTTGTTCATCAGCCTGTTGGATCGCTTTGAAATTACAATCAAACAAGTCATCATCCACAAACTTGTAGATGGCGTTTTCTTTTCAAGCTTAATTTGTGAACGTGACCACATTGAAGAAATCATTGATGCTCGTACCTCAGATGCAATTGCATTGGCTATTCGATTTGATGCTCCTGTTTTTACCTATGAGAACATAATGAAAAAAGCAAGCTATTCAGACGATAACAATGTCAACGAGCCGCAAGAAAAAGACAAAAATTGGATTAAAAATTTCATTGAAGAACAAGAGCCTAAAGAAGATGTTCTTAAAAATCTTGCTGCTACTTCAAGCAAAGAACTCAATGCAATGCTTGCAAAACTTGTGAAATCTGAAAGCTATGAAGCAGCTGCAAAAATAAGAGATGAACTTTCTCGAAGGAAATAAATTCCAGTTGTTAACGACTCCTTTTAATAACTATTCCAAAACTACGATCATTCCAAAAGTATAAAAAATTACTTTTGAACATAATCCTATTCAATGCAACAATATTTAGATCTTATTCGTCACATTCAAGCCGAAGGTGTAGAAAAAACAGACCGAACAGGTACAGGCACCAAAAGTGTATTTGGGTATCAAATGCGCTTCAACCTTGCCCAAGGTTTCCCGATGGTTACCACGAAGAAGTTGCATCTGAAATCGATCATTCATGAATTGTTATGGTTTTTAAAAGGAGATACCAACATTCAATATCTTCAAGAAAATGGGGTGCGTATTTGGAATGAATGGGCTGATGAAAAAGGAAACTTAGGTCCTGTATACGGTTATCAGTGGCGTAATTGGAATGGTGAAGAAATTGATCAAATTAAAGACATCGTTCATACGCTTAAGACTTCGCCAGACAGCAGACGCATGTTGGTTTCTGCGTGGAATCCAAGTGTTTTACCCGATACCTCAAAAAGTTTTTCAGAAAATGTTGCAAACAACAAAGTAGCACTCCCCCCCTGTCACGCCTTCTTTCAATTTTATGTAGCCAATGGAAAACTCTCCTGTCAGCTATACCAAAGAAGTGCTGACGTGTTTTTAGGCGTACCTTTTAATATTGCTTCCTATGCATTATTAACTCTTTTGATGGCGCAAGTTTGTGGTTTAGAAGCAGGAGATTTTGTTCACACCTTTGGAGATGCTCATATTTACTCCAATCATAAAGAGCAAATTGAATTGCAGTTATCTCGGACTCCAAAAACATTACCCACAATGAAAATCAATCCAGATGTCAAGGATTTGTTTGCCTTTACTTTTGAAGATTTCGAATTAATAGACTACGATCCTTATCCACTGATCAAGGGAGCGGTTGCTGTGTAGTAGCTCGATCGATCACCTTGAGTAAATGATCTACGTCTTGCTGGGTGTTGTAAAAGTGAACCGAAACTCGAACGCCTACTCCGCGTTTTACACATCGGATGTTTTCTTTGATTAATGCTTGGTAAGCTTCATCACTAATTTTCAGTGTAAAAATTGAAGAATGTTCTTTGCGTTCGCAAACAAAATCTTCCAATAGATTGCGTTCTTTTAATGCTTCAAAAAAGTATACAGCCAGCTCTTTTTTCTTGCTCAAAAGTGTTTCCATATCATAGGAAAACAACTCTTCTATAGCAAATCCAAGAGACCCCATCGCTAAGGGAGATTTATGACCGCGATCCAGAAGCTCCAAGACATCTTCTTTTGAACTATTCAGCTGATTCAATAAGCTCTTTTTTAAGCACATAAAACCATTACCGTAACCAGCAAGCAGCCATTTATATCCACTACCAAAAATTCCATCCACTGCACTTTGGTCGAAATCAAAAGATTCAGCTCCTATAAACTGAGTGCCATCTACCAGGATTATCAAGTTGGGAAACTCTTCTTTAATCGTATGAATAAATTCCATGTCGAACAGAAGTCCTGAGTTGTACTGAACAGCACTAAAAGCAAAAACTTGGTAGTTGTTTTGTCTCAATTCCGCTAAGACCGAAACCTCAACCTTATTTTGTAAGGAAATTTCAGTGTAGTCGAATTGATGATCCGCGACCATTTGTGTGATCGCAGGATAATCATCTTTGAGAAGCAAAAACGTATAATTCTTTGGGATTTTAAACAAAAAAGCTTGTAGCCCCGCAGAGCAACTGGAAGCTAAAAAAACTTGATCAACCTCGGTGTGCATTAAACGCGCAACTTGCAATTGCGCATTGGCTTCCAAAGCAACCGCTTGCTTGTTTTTGAACCGATCAACTTGATCAGCGTAGTTTTGATCAGTAGCTTTCCTCCATTCCATCAAAGAAGAAGAAACCACACCCGTATAGGCTGTATTGAGGTAAGTGCATTCTGTTAAAGAAGGGTACTTATTTTTAATTTGATCGGAAATCCTGAAAGTCAACCTGTTTAATTTATGTATGCTGTAAATATAGCAAACTAAAATGAAACCCTTTGGTGATATTTTGAGGGAACACTTTGTTATTCGACTTATTTTTACGGTCTTTGTAGTCGATTGTAGACCGAGCGTTTTTAAGAGCTACTGATCGTAAAACAACTACTTTAAACAGAATGCAAGAAGGAATAAAATCTCAAAACGAACACGTCTTATACGAAGAAGAGTTGGTTATAAAAAAAAGCAATACTATGCCAGAAAAGAAAACGATTACCCTCATTGCTGCAGCTGCAGAAAATGATGCTCTAGGCAAGGACAATGATCTAATCTGGCACATCTCGGAAGACTTAAAACGTTTTAAACGATTGACTACTGGTCATGCAATTATCATGGGCCGTAAGACTTTTGAATCCATGCCAAAAGCATTACCCAATCGAACCAATATTGTACTAACCAATAATGCAGCTTATAAGGCAGAAGGAGCTGTCGTTGCCTCTTCAATTGAAGAAGCTTTGGCTTTAGCCGAAGATGATACACAGCCTTTTGTAATTGGAGGAGCTCAAATATATTCGCTCTTTATGGATCATTGCGATCGAATTGAACTCACTCGAGTGCATCACGAATTTGATGCCGATGTCTTTTTTCCCAAAATTGACAGCTCCAAATGGAATGTTAGCAGCGAAGAATTTGTATCGAAAACAGAAGACCAACCCTACGACTACACCTATTTAACCTACGATAAAAAATAACCAATGAAAGCATTTTTATTCCCTGGACAAGGAGCTCAATTCCCCAGTATGGGGAAAGATATTTACGAAGCATCTCAAGAAGCAAAAACCTTATTTCATCAAGCCAACGACATCTTAGGGTTTAAGATAACGGATATTATGTTTGGTGAAGACGCAGAGGCCTTGAAACAAACCCAAGTTACCCAACCTGCCATTTTTTTACATTCGGTTATTTTGAGTAGTGTAATGGGGGAATCATTTAATCCGGACTGTGTAGCTGGTCATTCGTTGGGGGAGTTTTCTGCCCTAGTAGCGGCAAAGGCACTTAGTTTTGAAAGCGGCCTGAAGCTCGTTCATCAGCGTGCTTTGGCAATGCAAGATGCTTGTGATGAAGTTCCCGGAACCATGGCTGCCGTTTTAGGTCTAGAAGATCAGGTCATTGAAGACGTTTGTGCGAAAATCTCAGGAATTGTAGTCGCTGCAAACTACAACTGTCCGGGACAATTGGTAATTTCGGGTGAAAAAGAAGCCATTGCATTGGCTTGTGAAGCTATGAAAGAAGCTGGTGCAAAACGAGCACTCCCCCTTCCAGTTGGAGGAGCATTCCACTCGCCACTGATGGCGCCTGCAAAAACAAAATTAGCCGCAGCGATTGAGCACACCTCTATTCAGGATCCAATTTGTCCGGTATATCAAAATGTAGTTGCAACTGGGGTTACAGACGCAGCAATCATAAAAACAAATTTAATAGCACAACTCACAGCTCCCGTTCGTTGGACACAAAGCGTGCAACAAATGTTAAGCGACGGTGCCACTTCTTTTACTGAAGTTGGGCCAGGAAAAGTACTGCAAGGTTTGGTTAAAAAAATCGACCGTTCCGCAGAAACAAATTCAGGAACGATCGGTTAAAAAATCCTTTCAATAAAAATCCAGATGTTAATGCTTATCTCTTGATAATTTTATGATGTCGGTAATGTGTGTCCAAATAACAATTGGAACTATAACTGCAGGAAGCAATATAAACGGAAAGAAATTCACTGCTTTGTTGGGTTGGTCGAATGCAAACTGTTGAAAAGGGAGTTCAGAAGAGAGTATTGCATTTACTAGAATAAAACAAACGAAGAAAACCCCAATTACATTCCAAGCGATTAGATTGGAAATACTTATGCGTTTTTTCAAATATACATAACCGACAATTGGGGCAGTAATCCCTAATACAATATCAAAATTTCTGCCCTCAAAAGTCATTAATTGGGGTATCATTTTATTTAGGTACAATTCAAATAAAATAATTTCTACAGGAAGTCTTACGGTATGCAAGAAGGTGCTAATTCTAACATCTCGCCTACTGAGCATCCAACTTATATTTTGTGGTAGAAGTCCATACCCCACAAACAAAAACGCTGGTAACAATACCAGAATGAATCTAGGGAATGAAGATTGGTCTAAATAAAAATCACTTAATGCTAATCCCGACTGCACAAATGCCCATGTACAAATCAAAACAAGCAGTTTTATCGGTTTACCATTTGATAAATAAAAAAATAATACCGTAATCAAAAAAACGATGAGGAATAGAATTTCAACCCATATAGAAATTGTCTCCATCATGATTCTTCTGTTTTTTACTGCTTGTAAACCACTCCATTCTTCATCACAAAGGTGATATTTTCTAGGGTTGCAATGGCATCCAAAGCATTGGCATCTGAAGCAACAATGTCAGCGTAAAACCCTACTTTGATTTGACCTAGCTTATCTTCATTATCCAAAAGCGCAGCATTGACAATGGTAGCCGATTGAAGTGCTTCGCTGGCAGGCATTCCAACCTCAACCATATAGCCAAATTCTTTAGCATTGAGCCCATGAGGGAATACACCTGCATCTGTACCAAACGCAATTGGAACTCCTAGCTTATAGGCTTTTCTGAAAGTTTCTTGAATTTTTGGTCCAACTTTCAATGCCTTCGGCACGATAATAGCCGGATAATATCCTGGGATTTTAGCTTTTTCTACAACCTGTTTTCCAGCGGTAATTGTGGGCACCAAATAGGCTTGTTTTTCTTTCATCAGCTCCATGGTACGTTTACTCATTAGCGTTCCGTGTTCAATGGTTTTAACACCCGAAGAAACAGCTCTATACATGCCTTCATCTCCGTGCGCATGAGCCGCAACCTTCATTCCATAGTCTTTTGCAGTAGTCGTAATCGCTTTGATTTCTTCTTTAGTGAATTGGGGGTTTTCTCCGCTCTTCGCGACACTTAACACACCACCTGTAGCCGTTATTTTAATCCAATCAGCTCCATTCTTATACCGTTGGCGCACTGCTTTTCGCGCATCTTCAACAGAGTTAACCACACCTTGTTTTGGTCCTGGGTCTCCCTGAAAATCGGCTTTGTTTCCATTGGTAGGATCTCCATGCCCTCCTGTAGAAGCTAAGGTTTTACCTGCAGTAAAAATACGGGGCCCTGGAATTTTTCCTTTGGCAATCGCATTCCGCAAAGCAATGTTTACTCCCGAACCACCCATATCGCGAACTGTTGTAAAGCCAGCCATAAGCGAACGCTCTGCATAGACTGCTGCATCATAGGCAACATCTGCTTCGTTGAGACGATAGCGGTTCAAATAGGCTTGAGGATTCGATTCCGATTCGATGTGCACATGCATATCGATAAAACCTGGATAAACTGTTTTGGATTTCAGATCAATAAGTCGAATGGTATCAGAATCAACAGCAGTATATCCTTTGTTAATTGCTGTAATACGATTGTCTTCCACGACAATGGTTTGTTCTTTTTTCATTTTCCCTGAGGCACTATCAAAAACTTGACCGCAATGCAAGTATGTTGTTTGAGCTACTAGTCCGAAGGACATTAAAAAAGATAAAACGCAAATAATTTTCTTCATAGTGGTAATGTTTTGGATGAAGATACTATTTTAGCGCATATTTTATAACGACATCCAATATCAATTTTAGCTTTTGAAAAAAAAACTAATCTATTTCTTATCCTCCATTTTCCCCAACTTGTTTGTTTCTATTGCGTACAAACACTTAACAAACCCTCAAGTTCATAAGCTACGCCCACACGAAGCCCTTATATTGAACAAAGCTGAACAAGCTGAACTTCCGTTTGAAGACTTTATCATACAAACCTATCGGTGGGGCACCGGGTCCAAAACAGTTTTACTCGTTCACGGTTGGGAAGGTCAAGCAGGGAATTTTGCAGATTTAATCGAAGTATTAATCGCTGATGATTATACGGTTATTGCCTTTGATGGTCCAGGACATGGAGCTAGTTCAAAGGGCAACACCAGCCTCTTTAAATTCAGTAAGCTCGTGGGGACATTGATTTGTAAATACAATGTAAAAAAAATAGTAAGTCACTCGTTTGGGGGTGTTGCAACTACAGTTTTTTTGGGGAGCTCTCCCGAAATTATAATTAATCGCTATGTATTGTTTACCACCCCCAACCGATTTGAAAATCGAATTCAATTTGTAGCTGAACTGGTGGGTGTATGCGATCGAGTTATAAAGCTGCTTATTAAAAAGATTGAACAAGAAGAAGGAATTATTGTCAGTGAAATGAATGTTGCAGAATATGCTGTAAAATCTCAAGTTAAAAAAGCACTCATCTTACACGATACGAATGATCGCATTTTATCGGTTGAACAATCAAAGGAAGTCAACGCCCAGTGGGAAGAAGCTACTTTGGAAGAGGTAACGGGAACAGGGCACTACAGAATATTGAGAACTGAGTCTGTATTAAAGAGGGCCTTGTCTTTTTTAAACAGCTAGTTATAAATGATTTAATTATATTTTTTTTAGATTTGAATCTTTAGGACAAAAAAGAAAATCATTCCTCAATTAAATTTTTCTTCATGAATCCTCTTTCACGAAATTATATCCTTTCTACGCTGTCTGCAGTTATATTCACTTATGGTTTCCATGAATTAGGCCACTGGCTAGCCTACTACTTTATGGGTTACAACGCCACATTCTCAATTACATCTGTTAAACTGATTAATCCGGAATTAGTGTTAGCTGGAAAAGAGCTCCTATTACAAAACCTTGCAGGCCCCATGTTCACATTAATTCAAGTGTTACTATTTTATTTTTTAATAAAGATCAAAAACAATAAACTACTCTACCCCTTTATTCTAGTTCCCTTTATTTTTAGGCTATTAGCTGGAGTAGTTTTCCTCAATCAACCCATTGATGAAGGAAGTCTTAGTTTACTATTCGGATGGAGTTCTAATCTTGGCTTTATTATAATGCTTATGATGCTTGGTTTACTTTGGTATAAAACAACGAGAAGTGTTTTTATTACAAAAAAGATGAATCTCGTTAGTTTCTTAATAACACTAGGAGGGATTATAGTGCTGTACTGCATATAATTACCCCAAAAATTCCTTGATCTTGAGCGTAATATGCTCCACTTGATCTAAGGTCAATTCAGAATGCATGGGAAGGGAAATCACTTCTTTCACTAGTTGATTTGTTACTGTAAAGTCTTCCTCATTGTATCCCTCATGCGTGTAGGCTTTTTGCAAATGTAAGGGCACAGGATAATAAACTCCACACGGAATATCATTAGCATTTAGAAATTGTACTAAGCCGTCTCGGTCGTGGTTTATGATTCGTAAGGTGTATTGATGAAACACATGTGAATTACAATCTGCAAGTCGAAAGGGGGTTATGATGTTCGGATGATCAGAAAGCAACTGTGAGTAAAGAATTGCAGCTGTTTTTCTTCGTTCATTATAATAATCGAGGTATTGTAATTTGATTTTAAGCACCGCTGCCTGCAGGGAATCCAATCGCGAATTCACACCAACTACATCATGGTAGTAGCGCGTGTACATTCCGTGGTTTACGATACCTCGAATGAGGTGCGCTAAGTCGTCGTCGTTCGTGAAAATTGCTCCCCCATCACCATAAGCCCCAAGATTTTTAGAGGGGAAAAAAGAAGTTGCAGCAACATGACCAATGGTACCGGTCTTTGCTTTTGTTCCGTCTTTGTGTGTATAGGTGGCCCCTATACCCTGTGCATTATCTTCAATCACAAACAGATCGTGCTTGAGAGCCAATTCCATAATTTCATCCATGGGAGCACTTTGTCCGAAAAGGTGTACCGGAATTATTGCCTTGGTTTTAGATGTAATTGCTTTTTCAATTTCAGCAGGGCTGATGTTAAAAGTTCTCGGATCTACATCAACCAAAACAGGGGTAAGATTTAATAAACCTATTACTTCCACGGTAGCTGCAAAAGTAAAGTCTGCTGTTATGATTTCATCCCCTGGCTTTAAACCCAAGCCCATCAAGGCAATTTGTAAAGCATCGGTTCCGTTGGCACATGGAATAACGTGCTTAACACCCAGATAAGCCTCTAAATCTGCTTGAAATTCTCGAACGGCAGGTCCATTAATAAATGAAGTAGATTCTAGCACCTCTTGCAGAGCAAGATCAACTTCTGGTTTTATGAATGCGTATTGACCTTTGAGGTCTACCATTTGGATTTTTTTCATCGAGTAGATTTAATAGACAAATTTAAAAAAAGGATTCTTCTTTCATGGGATTCTCAGATAAACTATTTTTGAAGCTTGAATCAGGAACTATGTTGTACTCTTTTGGAATAGAAATCACCTTGCTTTTTGCACGGTTGCTTGCACTTTTTTCTAAAAAAACAGCACACTTTTTAGAAGTACGATCTGACTGCCTAGAGACAATTCAATCTAAAATCAGTACAAACGATCAGGTGTTGTGGTTTCATTGTGCCTCCCTTGGTGAATTTGAACAAGCACGCCCACTAATCGAGTCTTGTAAAAAAGATTATCCAAACCATAAGATTGCGCTTACTTTTTTTTCACCCTCAGGCTATGAGGTGCAAAAACAATATGCTTTTGCAGATGTAGTGACTTACCTCCCCCTAGATCGTAAAAAATCAATAGTGAGATTCCTTCGAGCGTTACGTCCACAAGTCCTGTTTTTAATTAAATATGAATTTTGGCCCAATTTGATCAACGAACTTCAAAAGCAAAAGACTCCTATTTTTTCTATCGCTAGTATTTTTAGAAAGCAACAATTGTTTTTCAAACCTTGGGGGTTTTACATGAAGAATGTATTGAAAAAGATCGACTTCTTTTTTGTTCAAAACGAAGCATCTCAGAAATTACTTAGTTCTGTTGGAATTGAAAATACTCTGGTAATTGGGGATACCCGAACAGATCGTGTATTGGATATTTTAAACCAAGACAATACGAATGAAATACTCGCAGACTTTATTCAAGATCAAACCTGTTTTGTTGTCGGAAGCAGTTGGCCAGAAGATATAGCTATCCTATCGAAAACAATTGATTCAAAATCCAATTTAAAAATAATTATAGCCCCACATAATGTAGATGAAGAGTCTTTACGTCAGGTAGAACTTTCATTCAATAAAACTGTGGTTCGTTGGAGTGATTTGTCTCAACAAAAAAAAGAAGATGCAGACATCCTACTGATTGACTGTGTGGGTATTCTTACAAAAATTTACAGTTATGCCACCATTGCTTATGTGGGGGGTGGTATGGGGTCAAAAGGACTTCACAATACGCTAGAGCCAGCAGTTTTTGGAATTCCTATACTCATAGGAAAAAACTACACACGCTATCAAGAGGCGCAAGATTTAGTGGCTTTAGGAGGGATTGTAAGTGTTGACTCTTCTTTTTTATTTGAAAATGAGTTTTCGAAAATAGTCGCGGATAAAAACCTTCAAAAAAAAATGGGGTCATCTAATTTGAAATACATCAAAAAACAAGCTGGTGCTACTTCAAAAATTCTATTGAAATTAAAAGAAGCCTTTTGAGAGCTGAAAATAGTTTAGAAATAGTAATTTGCAGTCTTATTTGAATTTTTTTTATGAAAAACATCATTTTCTTAATTTGCCTTACGTTTAGCCTAACCAACATAACAGCCCAAGAAAAAACACCAACCAACATCATTTTAATGATAGGAGACGGTATGGGGTTGACACAAATAACTGCAGGAATGTATTTCAACGGCAATAAAACTGCTTTGGAAGACTTCACTAGTGTTGGATTATCAAAAACACATTCGTCAAATTCACTAGTGACGGATTCTGCTGCCTCCGGTACCGCAATGGCTTCGGGAGTAAAAACACTCAATGGAGTAATTGGGATAAGCTCCAGGAATAAAAAACCAAAATCGATTCTTGTACTTAGCAAAGAAAAAGGTTATCAGACAGCCTTGATAGCTACTTCCAGTATAGTACATGCAACTCCTGCTTCGTTTTATGCCCATGTTGTTTCGAGAAAAGAATATGAAAACGTTGCTCTTCAAATGAGTACAAGTGTAGTAGACTATTTTATTGGTGGTGGGAAAAAGCATTTTAATGATCGGGATGATAACAGAAATTTGATCGATGAAATGAGTGCTTACGATATTGTTTCCTCCTTATCCAAATTCGATAAATCTACCGCATCAAAAATTGGTTACTTTACAAATCGGGATGAGCCTAACAAAATTCTGGATGGTAGACTTCCGTTAAAAGATGCAGTTCAAAGCGTTTTAAATAAGTTTGACCGTGATCAAAAGCCATTTTTTATGATGGTTGAAGGTTCACAAATCGACTGGGGTGGACATTCAAATGATATAGAATATGTGACATCCGAATTCAACGACTTTGATGCTGCTATCCAAACCGTATTAGACTACACCCTAAAACATCCGAATACCTTAGTAATTGTAACTGCAGATCATGAAACGGGAGGCTTAACAATCCCTAAGGGTAATATTAAAAAAATGCGCCCCAGTGTAGATTTTTCTACCGTTGGTCATACTGCGTCTATGGTTCCCGTATTCGCTAAAGGTCCTGCTGCTGCTACTTTTTCTGGAATATACGACAACACCTTGATTTTCAACAAAATGTTGGATGTTTTAAACGAGTAATGCCTGTAAGTCTCCTGTTAAAACCTCACATCCTTTACAGATACATCAAAGAGTAGATTACTTTTTGAATAACAATTCAGGATGCTTTTTGAATTCTTAAAATCACGTTCGAACTTAACACTGCAAACAACAAGCATGCTTTTGCAGTAAAGCTCAACTCCCATAGGTACTCTGTGTTTCGTATAAACATCAATGGCTCCTGTAAACAGGAGCCATCAACTTATACTTTTCAGAAATCAGCATCAAAAACTGAGCTGTTGGATATTTCAAATAAGCCCCTTATTTGGTTCTCATTTGGTCCATTATTTTTGATTGGAATAATTTATCACTCTCAATTACTTCAAAAAACGAAGCAATATAATCTACAACTTCTTGATGTTCATTTGGATTGTCAAATTGTGGTTTAAAACCATCTATAATAGCAAAGAATGTTTCTTTGTTATTCAAGAATTGTGCTCGGACATCATTCATTAAAGCTTCATCTCTTTTAAAGCCTCTATAAGCTCTTTCTTGAATATCTCTAAGACCAAGTGCTTCGTTTGCAACTGCATAGCTAGGATCAACTAAACCCGACATATCAAAGTCATATGGTAATGGAATGATTTGCTTGTCAGCATAAAGCAATTTCCCGTTGTGCTGATAAGCGACAGAGAAATCCGTATTACCTATCATGTATTGGAAAAAGATATTTTGAACAGAAGCTTCTGCATTCATTGCCAACGGGTGAATGAATCGTTCAAAAACCTTACCGCCAAAGCGCTTGGCTACATTTTTATCATCTTCAATGAAGAAGCCGTTTAGATCGTGTTTGATTGTTTTCTTTCTCTTTATCTCATCAAAATCAATGGTAACCTGTCTGGTTTTAAAATGATAAGGAGAAATAACCTCAAACAATTTATAACCAATTAATTCTTTAAGAATATTATCGTTTTTATTTTTCTCTTGAAGGCAAGGAATAACCAATTTTAATTTTTTATTTCCTTTAAAAACGGTCTCTTTAGCATCCGATTTTTTAATTTTCATTTTAATCGGAGGAAAATAACAGGTTGATCTTCTAAAATTACCACGAGCACGCACACCTACATTAAGGTCATTCCAAGTACCGTCTATGGTTTGGTATTTCATTGTGGTATCGAAAAAAATCGTGTCGTTATTATTCTTCTTAAGATCACGATTTGAAAAACTGATCTGTATAGGAATAATGTCTTGAGTTTGGAAAAGCACCTTAGGTTCTTCTTGTGCAAAAATAAGAGTCGTTGCACACAACATAATTAATAATATCTTCATTGGTTGCATAGTATATATATAGTTAATAAATTTATCAAATATAATCTTTTAGAAATAAAAACATGAATCGATACTTTTCTATCATCAATAAACGGACATTGTACACGCTAATCGTTTCACTTGCAGTGCCCTACTTCTCTTACAAATTAGGGATTGTCTATAATATTGACCTTACATTGATTAGTATTGCAATTATTTTTCCTTTAGTTTTCGCTATTAGAGGCGCATTTAAAAGAAGAGAAAAAGCATTAGAGCATTTAAGCAGGTTTCGAGGATCAATTCTAACCCTTCAACATTGCTTTGCAACCAACTCAAAGTTAGAAGATGAACAAAAGATTGAAATCCATAATGCGCTAGCAACAATAAGTGATAACCTACTGAGTCATTTAAAAAACAGCATCATAACAATACAAGAAATTGATGCTTCCGTAAACAAAATTGAACAATTTGTTCATGATAATGAGGAGGCTATCTCCGGTAGTTTCCGCTTAAAAATCTTTGGGTTCATGCGCTCACTTCACGAAGGAGTTGAAAACTTAGAGGCAATTCACATTCACAGAACTCCAATTAGTTTGAAAGCGTATTGTAAAGTTTTTATTTACATATTCCCCTTGATATACACCCCAACGATCATCAACAAAATTGGTTTTGACAACCCAGAATGGATTACATATTTTGTCGTCATCATCAGTGAATTTATATTAATTTCACTCTATAATATCCAAGATCAAATGGAGTATCCTTTTGACAATGATGGATTGGATGATATTAAATTAGATAGTTTTAAACTCGATCGCTAAGGATGGATCGAGAGGACACTGAATTCCCGAAATGGGTCTTCAACTGATAGCATAAAAAAGGCCTTCTGAGTTTCAGAAGGCCTTTTTTTTGCGGGTAAAAGCACCCTAATCTATACCTGAAAACACAATACGAAAGAAATCAACATTAGCTGTGATTTTAGACCAACCAGAAGTTTTTGAACCCATCCACGAGACAAGTGAAAATAGTCAATAACTAAAAGTAAGGGAAATGAATACAGAGACACCAAATAAACAAAGAACAAGGTTTAGCGTGCATCAACGAATACATAAGTTGGTGTTATGATAATAAGGTTGTGGGTTTTTATATTATCTTATATCTACTAGTATACTGTTTTTGATTGGAAGTTAGTTGTCAGTAATACTTCGAATATAATCACATTCCTCATCCGTCCATTCAATGTAATCTTTTCCTGTAAAGAAATCTTTAACTTCAGTTTGAAAAAGCTTATAATCCAAAGACCGAATATTAGGAGCCATTAGCCCGCCTCCTTCATGGGAAGCGTTAAAAACATCGTGACCAAGTTCATGATACATTAGGAAAACTTGTTCGCCTACACTCAGGTTTCTAAATGTAGTTTCATCAACTAAAATCCGAACATACGGTTGACAAGACCCGTTTGCAGTTCCAGCAATGTTATTCAGAAGATTTTCAGAAATAAATGCAACTTCATCTATGTGAGAAAGATCAATATCATACAATGAAGCTGATTCTTTGAATGCAGTCCAGTAGCTGTCGAGCAACTTAGGTTTTAACTTCATGTAAATCGTGTCATTGTCAAAATCTGGAACAATAATTTCAGGTTCAGATACAGTTGGAACTTGAGGTTCTGGGGGTGCTGTCTCTTTAGAGCAACCTATTAACAGAAGTAATAAAAATACTGTATATTTCATAATATGAATTTATAAATCTAGTGTCAAAAATTAAATAAACATTTGTATTTCGGAATGTTTATTTGCTGGAAAGATATAAAAATAACTTCATTTGATCTGAGAAGTTATTATTTCTTATAAAAAGGTCAAACAGGCTTCCCATGGGACTCTTTCCCAGAAGATGGGGGTTCTTTCGTTTATCATCACCTTTTTTTTTCAAATACAGGGTTTTACAAGCACCTTGTAATATTCTGCAATAACCAGTTCAAGGTCCTCCACTCATTCCATTAGAAAAAACTTTATTCTCTGAATTGATCTTCATTCACAAAACAAATAACAAGCTGGTTTCACGCAGAATGATAGAAGTATAAAAGAGTTAAAAGTGAAGCAATAATAATTCTAGTGGGGAAGGATGTGGACAAAAAAAATACTCAAAAAATAATAATGATCTGGTTATCAGTATTTAATGAGAATTTCGGAATTTTAATTTGTGCGGGTGAAGGGACTCGAACCCCCAAGCCGTAAAGCACTAGATCCTAAGTCTAGCGTGTCTACCAATTTCACCACACCCGCAGTAAAATTTTACTGGAGCAAATATAATCAAGTTTTCATGAAAATAGTTTTTTAGTGAGAAAAAAACTCAATCTTTGTGAGAAATAAACAAACCAAAAGAGCAAGACATATGGCTACGATATTACCCGCTGACAAACAACGTTTTATTGAGGAATTGATTGATTTTCTAAAAATACCAACAATCAGTGCTGACTCACAATACAATGATGACGTCAAAAAAGGGGCATCTTGGGTTCAAAATGCATTGTCTAAAGCGGGTTGCACTGAAACTGAAATATTCCCAACCCAAGGCCACCCTATTGTTTATGGGGAACGCCTTGTGGATCCTAATTTACCAACTGTATTGGTTTATGGGCATTATGATGTTCAACCACCAGACCCGGTTGAACTGTGGGATAGCCCACCATTTGAGCCCGTGATCAAGAAAACAGGTCTGCATCAAGAAGGCGCCATATTTGCCCGAGGAGCTTGCGATGATAAAGGGCAAATGTATATGCACATTAAAGCATTAGAAATGATGGTTACTCATGATGAACTTCCTTGCAACGTGAAATTCATGATCGAAGGAGAAGAAGAAGTTGGAAGTGATAATTTGGAGCTTTTTATTCAAGAGCATAAAGAAAAACTTTCCAACGATGTAATCCTCATTTCAGACACAGGAATGATCAGCAATACACAACCTTCAATTACAACTGGACTTCGTGGTTTGAGCTATATGGAAGTTGTCGTGACGGGTCCAAATCGAGACCTACACTCTGGCTTATACGGAGGCGCAGTTGCCAATCCAATCAATATTTTAACCCAAATGATAGCCCAATTACAGGACGAAAATAATCGCATTACCATTCCTGGGTTTTATGATGGAGTTGAAGACATTAGTAAAGAAGAGCGTGCAGAAATGGCTAAAGCTCCCTTCGATTTAGAGGATTATAAAAATGAAATCAATATCCCTGCAGTCCATGGTGAAACAGGATACACCACTTTAGAACGAAACTCTATCCGACCAACACTGGATGTAAACGGAATCTGGGGAGGCTATACAGGCGAGGGTGCAAAAACAGTTATTGCCAGTAAAGCACATGCCAAAATATCAATGCGCTTAGTTCCAGGTCAAGACTGGGAGGTAATCAGTGCTCTTTTTACAAAACATTTTAAAAGCATTGCGCCTAAAAGTGTTTCCGTTGAAATAATCAAACATCACGGAGGACAGGCGTATGTTACTCCAACAGACAATATAGGATACCAGGCGGCTCATAAAGCATATGCAGAAACATTTGGAACTGACCCAATTCCTCAAAAAGGAGGAGGCAGTATTCCTATCGTTCCCTTATTTGAAGATGTACTAGGCAGTAAAAGTGTACTGATGGGGTTTGGTCTAGACAGCGACGCAATCCACTCTCCTAACGAGCATTTTGGCTTATTCAATTTCTTTAAAGGAATCGAAACCATTCCTTTATTCTATAAAAACTACGTGGATCTTGTTAATGAAAATAAGAATTAAGTATTTAATTTAAAAAGATCTGAAGCGAGACCATCGACTAACATCATGGCATTTCTAGAAACCTTAAGTAAGTTGCCATCCCAGTACAACAGCTGTGAAGCGATTTGCGATTGAACTCCCTTGATCAAAAGCGCTTTATAGTCGGAGCCAAAGTTATGTTCAATATAATCTAGAGAAATCCCGTTTTGCATTCGCAATCCGATCATGATGTACTCGTTGTAACGGTCTGCTACACTCAACTTTTCACGTTCAATGAATGGCTTTTGTGTCGAAATTCCTTTGAGGTATTGAGCGTTATTGGATATGTTCCAACTCCGTGTCTCACCGTTAAAACTATGAGCTGAAGGACCAATTCCTAAATATGGTTTTTCGCTCCAATAGGCCGTATTATTGACCGATCGAAATCCGGGCTTTCCAAAACTAGAAAGTTCATAGTGATCATATCCTTCGGCCTGTAAACGATCAACCAAAAAATTAAATTGTTTTAAAACTTCTTCTTCTCCAAGTACTTCAATCTGCTTGTTATCAATTTGGTAGTTCAATACTGTTTTTGGTTCAACAGTTAAAAGGTAGCTGGAGATGTGGGTGGGATTAAAATCCAATGCAAAAGCAACATTTTTCTGCCAAGATTCTGGGGTGCTGTTTGGTAATCCAAAGATCAAATCCAAAGAAAAATTATCATAAAGTCTTTGAATTCTATCCAACACATCAAAAGCTTCTCGGGCATTGTGAGCCCGGTTCATGAGTTTCAATTCTTCTTCATGAAAAGATTGAATTCCGATACTGAGTCGGTTTACACCTACTGCTTTAAGTTCCTCTAAATAGTTGGGACGATCATCATCAGGATTCATTTCTAAGGTAATCTCAGCATCAGCTGCAACATTGAAATTACGCTTAACTTCATTGATTAATCCCTTTACCTCAGCGGAAGTTAATAACGAAGGGGTTCCTCCTCCAAAATAGATACTTCTTATTTCTTCACTATTGGATAGTTCTGCTTTTCTTAGTTTTAACTCAGACAGCATAGCATCCAATAGGGAGTTCTTGTGCTTAAGAGAGGTTGAAAAATGAAAATTACAATAATGACAGGCTTGCTTACAAAAAGGTACATGGAAATAAATCGCTGCCATAAAAAGAGAGCTGTATTAGCTTTTAATTTTTCCGGGATTTTGAGAAACAAAGGCATTCCAGCCTGTGTATTGTTTCTCCCCTTGACTCTTTCCACCATTAAAAAAGTGGCATACAGCAGCAGCCAAACCGTCTGTTGAATCTAAATTTTTAGGCATGGTTTTAAAACCAAGTAAACTTTGTAGCATTTTCGCTACTTGCTCTTTACTCGCATTACCATTACCAGTAATTGCCATCTTAATCTTCTTTGGAGAATATTCTGTCACCGGTATTTCGCGTGATAAACCAGCTGCCATTGCAACTCCTTGTGCTCTTCCAAGCTTGAGCATGGACTGAACGTTTTTACCGAAAAAGGGGGCTTCTAGCGCTATTTCATCCGGATGATAGGTATCTATCAACTCAAGGGTTCGATTAAATATATGCTTGAGCTTTAGATAATGGTCGTCGTATTTAGACAAGATCAATTCGTTGAGCTGCATGAATTGCATTTCTCCTTTCACTATTTTGATAAGTCCAAAACCCATTATAGTTGTTCCAGGATCAATCCCAAGAATTATTTTCTCATGCATTACTCTTGGGGTGAAGCAATTATTCTTATAGGAAGTGTAAGTTGGGTTTTTACCTTTACACCTACATTTGTTTTTACAGCAGGAAGTGCTTGTGGTAAAGTAGAAACAGCTTCTTCTAAAATATCTGAAAGCGAGTCAATCTGTGACAGTACTCCTGCTTCGTCTTCTACTTCTCCTAAAGAAAAATACCCTTCAGTATCCAGTTCAAGAGTAAGAATAACTTCTTCATCTAATGTCGACTCGGAAGTGAAATTATACGCAGCCAGGTTGCTCGTTAAACTTTCAGTAATCATATTCTTAAAACAATCGGCATTCGCGTCACCTTCAAGTCCGTCGCATTCCGAAAAGGAGGGTGCTTGATCATTTTCGCTCCAAAGAGATTGCTCTTTAACTTGTTTTGGAGATATGGTTGTTGTTTTGAAATATTCACATCCTTGGAAAAGGATAAACATCAATGATACAGACGCGATTTTAACTAAAGAATTCATTTGAAATAATTTAAAATTCAACATTTAAGTCAATAGATTTGTAAGGAATACTAAAAATACTACTTTTTGTCTTACATTTCTACCCATTTAATTAAAACGTTTCATAAACAAACATCGTATCCTCATGGACATCTTACTTCTCGTATGCGCTATAGTGTTAATTTTCTTGGGTATAGCCGGTAGTTTTTTACCTGTCCTCCCAGGGCCTTTAACCAGTTGGGCTGGACTTTTTCTACTCCATAATCACAGTAAAGTAGAGCAAAACCCTTCTTTTCTTTGGATTACTTTTGGTATTGCTTTGGCTGTTTTTTTATTGGACTATATAATACCAGCATTGGGAACTAAAAAATTTGGCGGAACCAAGAGTGGTGTATATGGAGCTTCCATAGGCCTCCTCATTGGGTTGTTGTTCCTTGGTCCCTTTGGCGTTTTGGCTGGGCCATTTTTTGGAGCTTATGTGGGAGAGCTCTTGCACGACAGTAATCAGAAAAAAGCATTAAAATCTGCCCTTGGATCATTAATTGGTTTCCTCGGAGGTGTTTTTATAAAGTTTTCCGTAGCGATGATTTACCTTTATTTCTTCTGCGCAATCGTTTGGAAACACTTGCTTTAAAAAAATGAAGTACCCTCTTTTTTAACCTTCAATCAAACCACAACACTATATTTATTTATGAAATTGTAATGGGTTAGGACAAGCAACTAAAGGCGTACCAATAGCAGTCGTGTGTTTTTACTAAAAAGAGAGTTTACTTCATTCTATTTTTTTTAGACCATCTACCGATATATGTTTCGTTTAAAAAAATGAAGAACTCCTCTTTATAAACCTTCAATCAAACCACAACACTATATTTATTTATGAAATTGTAATGGGTTAGGACAAGCAACTAAAGGCGTACCAATAGCAGTCGTGTGTTTTACAAAAAAAGGAGTTTACTTCATTCTATATTTTTTCTATTTTTCTTTTTATTCGACCGACAACATCAACCTCAACTTTAACAGGATTGTACGTATTCCACCCTGTTTTTCTCTTCCCGAAATTATTGATACGTATGTACTCTGGAGCGTCTGAACTTGAAGATGTTTGTTTATAAGCCAATCTGAATTCGTAGAATTTACTTGACAATTTTTGAATTCTATACAGGTGGTTCTTTAAATACGATCGAGATTCTAAACTCAAATCGTCTTCTAGATTTTCAGCTCTCATCAAAAACATATCATTGATCCGAAGTGTTGTTACAAAAGTATCTTGCTCTGGATCTGGCAGCTGTACAACTGCTTCACCAACTTTCTTTCTTTTAATGGCTTGCCAAAAGGTAATGACCTGTTCACAGAAAATCCCTTCTTTATTTTTATACACCAAAACATGATGGTTATTTCGAGGGACTACATGTTGATTCAGTCCTTTTTTAATATTAACGTCAGTTGAGTATACTTCTCGTATTCTTACTTTTTTAATAGGCACTGGATCTCCTCCATTAGTATTAGGAAGATATAATTTAGGGATTAATGAACCATCAGAAGCTGTTTTAAAAAAAGTACTAAACGGGATTTGTGCGTTAGCTGTTACATTTTTGTCAACTGCTTCTTTTACAATTTTTTTAATAATTGGATCTACTATTTTATCAACTTGGCTTTGGGTTTTAAATGAAAGAAGGGATTTTCTCACATGGAGCCCAGAATTTAGTCCGGGTGCTGTTCTTTTTCCAAATAGGGTTTCTTTGTGTAACATTCCACGAACCGACCATCCTTTGTTTAATATTTTTACACCGTTATGGACAACAACCTGTGTTTTTTTCGAGATCACCCGTGGGTCTTTTTTATGGGACACCAATATGGAGTTGATGTGATAATCTAAATGGGTTAGGTGATCAGGTGCAGGAATTGGGAATTTCCTTTTTTTGGAGCTTCTAAGGTATTTATTACGCTTAGAAAGTTCTAAAATATGCTCGTTTGTTTTAAAGGCATTTACATAACCCTTAAGTGCAGAATACCTTAAATCACTACTGATCTTCTCTTTATCCAATAAGGAGGTCAACAACCATTCTTCAATCAAATGAGATGTTGTATTCCCAGGAGAAACGTTTACATTCTTTGACAGTTGAGACAGATAGGAGTGCACGGCTCTGCTCAAATAATTAGAGTCATTGAATTGAGATACACTTAAATTTCGCTGGTTATACTTTTTTATGAAGCGTTTAAATTTACTGTAACTCGCCGGGTGATTATTGGTGCTGGCAAATAACTTTGCCGCTCGTTTTTTAACCATTTCCCAGGCATCTGGATCTTCTTCATTGAAATAATCATAGGGATTTCTTTCATTCAAAAGGTCATGGAAAAATGAAAAACAAAGTGTCTTATTGAAAATACTATCGTTCAATGAATGTGACCAAGGATTGATATACGAAACTCGAATATCATCTGTCCATAGTTTATCTAAAGAAATTTCCATACCAGAATAGGGGCATGTGCCTTTACATTCTTCCCATAATTCATATTTCAACAAATTCATGGGTGTAATATTCTCTTTACGCAATCCTAGAATACGGATATAACGTTCGCGATTGTTGCGTGTACGTCGCTGATCCATTCGGTGTAAGAAGCGCTGCATACGACTCACTTTTATATCCACAGAAAGCTCACATGAAATTTCATGGATCGGTCCATACACCTCAATGATTTTATTAATCAACTTCCGAAGTTCAAATACACTCTGAATGAGGATTGTATTTTTCAAACCAAAAATCTGTTTATTAGAGGCAGGATCGGTCGGTAGCTTCTTTAATATCTCTTTCGTGCTGTTTTTCTTTGCTGCTATTCCGTATAATTTAGATTCATCAATAGGCTCGTATCCAAGTTTGTCGAGATTCTCCTTCAGATTGTCTACAAAATGAGAAGCGGGGCTTTGGAGATGGGTATCTTCAACAAGAAAAAGTATTTCATTAATTTCATCTTCCGAAAGTTGATCCCAAACATGCCCGAGTGCGTTCTTAACTCCTCCTAAAATAACAGCTAAATTGTAGGGTATTCCACGTCTTAGAAATAATAGAATATTGTTACATGCTCTCTTACTTATGGGAGCATAATTTTTATCCATCCGTATTTTTGAAAAAGAAAAAGAGGAATGGTCAGAGAAGCCTAATTTTTCAGAAGCATAGACGTGTAGCCTGAGGCTACTATTAAAAAAATAAAGTGCATGCCAAATATCTTGACGAACTTTCTCCTCAATCTGAAACCACCCCTTACCGAAAAATTTGCTTTTGGATAATTCAGAATGAATAAACGATCCCTTAAAACCTTCTTCATCTTTATAATTAAACTCTTGGGAATATTCTAAATTCAACAACCGTTTTATGTCGATGAATTTAAATCGATAATGTGTGAAAAAGTAACCCAAAACCTCTGAGCGCTGACTTGCACTCAATTGATGTCCAGAAAATTCTATTGAGTTAATGAATTTATACGCTTCAACCTCTTGGTATTCAAAACTAGAAACACAAGCTCTAGTTTTCGTAGGCTCATACATACAGTTTCCAACCTTATGTTTTTGGGATTTTAAAGCGCGCTGGTAAAACAACACCCCAGAAGGATCAACATCTCCGGGAGCCCCAATCAGGGTGTTCCTTAGGTCATCGTTAAGATTGTGGAAAAATTGCTTTTGCATACTCCATATGGTATGTATTTCGTTGAAATACATTTGAATCGTACAAATTCTATTGCGTATCCTGGATTTCGATTTGGTGTATGACTTACCCTCTTCAGGCTTAATGGAGTTTAAATATGAACCAAGGGTCTGGTCACGAGTGACCCTTCTCATCTCTGCAAAACCAATCTTGCCCTCTTCTGGAGATCCTTCTTTCAGAACACTTTCAACTAATTTTGAATTACGCTCTCCAAAACGATAACCTCGATGACATGAAATTTGATACAAAATTCGTCCCAATTCGTGTAAACTTATCTGTTCATAAACGGCTTTTGCTCGTAATTCGTAGGGATCCAAACGCATCCACTCGGCAAAATTTGTATCAGGAACAACTTTGTTTGCAGCCCATGTATTGAGTTCCTCCAAACGTAATGGACACATTTTATTTTCAATTAATATTTTCAACAAATGAATTTTACGAACCCGTATTCGAGCATAGCGAACCCGACGAAGTCTGTACATCCTTTTATTGAATTTTTTTGAGATTTCACGACGTCCCATTCCGAAATTTTCACTCCCGGCAGGAAAAACATGAGTTCCCATAGCAACTATACCCTTGGTTTCCTGATTAATCAAAGTCCAACCAATGGAGTTTACATCCATAAAAATTCCTATTTTATTTGGCATTGTAAAAATTATATTCTTTATTTGTTACTCAATCTTATCACAATAAGGCTTTATGCCGTAGGTGAAAAATCTTTAATCCCGCTTCGGTGGGATTTTTTTATGTTCATCGCTCTCCTCTCTTATTCCATTCAGATCATTTCTAAATTCCAAGAGCAAATCATAGCATTCCCAGATTGCTTTTTCTCGAGACGCGGGTAATTCTTGGAACTTTCTAATATGGTTTTCAAGAAATTCTAATGTTTTTGTTCTCACTACTTCATCGGTATATCCAATAGCACATAGTAGTCCTTTTTCATAAGCTCTTTTTACAGCGAAATACGGATTTTGGACCTCTAGTTTCTGAAATAAACTAGAAATTATTCTTTTGAAATTCACTACATCCAACGACAGCATTTGTCGGATGGACACATCACTTAAACCAAGTGCATATGACCTTAGGACTGTATATTCAGAATCGTTTATTTTTGTAGAATTTTCAACAGACACAGATCTCATATAGATATAGTTAGTATACTTTTCTATGTCAAAAATGCTTGTTTTAATAGAGAACTGCACGCTCCATGTAACCTATGGTATGTTTGAGTGTGTTTTTTGGTTGGTTTAGGTAATAGATGGTAAAATTAGAAGCTTCTATAGAAGTACTTTTTTTAGCTCTAACCAATTTAATTGCGTGTCAATAATAAAAAAATATTGTATTTTTGTAATCTTATGATTCAACTATTTCTAATTACATTTGTATTGCTAGCACTAGCTTTTGCTGGGATTGCAATTAAAATTTTGGTTAAGAAAAACGGTAAGTTTGCTGGAACTTGTGCGAGCCAGAGTCCTTTTCTAAACAAGGACAGTGAACCTTGTGGTTTCTGTGGTAAACTCCCCGACGAACAGGAGTGTAAAAACCCTGAACTTGCAAAACAATAAATCTTCTTTGATTTTTCATACCTTCGGTAGATGAAAGCTAAAGATGTTCTTGATGCAATTCACTTAGCGAAAACCAATAATCAAAAAGCATTTGGATATCTTTTTGAAACGTTTTGGGACTATCTATACCAATACCTCTTAAAAAAAACCGGAAATGAAGATCAAGCCGAAGACATCGCTGTTCGAACCTTCGCAAAAGCTTTTGATCGTATTGAAACGTTCAATCCTAAATACACGTTCGAAACTTGGTTGATTACCATTTCCAAAAACATACAAATAGATCAACATCGTAAAGAAAAAACCAAAAACAAAATCGATGCTTCAACCTATGATGAAGATGTTGTAACTCAAGTACAAGACCTAAGTCCATCTCCTGAAGATCGTCTAATCATCACCCAAAATCTTGCGGACCTGCTGTTAAAGATAAAAACATTAAAAACCGGATACAAGACCATTATTCGGTTGCGATATTTCGAGGAACTCTCCTATAAAGAAATCAGTGACCGATTGGAACTCCCTTTAAACACTGTTAAAGTTACTTTGCTTCGAGCAAAAAAAGTACTGGCTCAAAAAATCACCAATCATGAGGAATAAACTAAGTAAACTTGGTCCAGGTCTTCTTTTTGCCGGTGCTGCTATCGGTGTTTCGCATCTGGTTCAATCTACTCGAGCAGGAGCCGATTTTGGATGGGGTTTTCTCTGGGCATTGATCTTAGTCAACCTTTTTAAATATCCGTTTTTTCAATACGGACCGCGCTTTACTGTTGCTACAAACACCAGTTTATTGGATGGTTATTTAAAATTAGGAAAGGGGTATCTGAGGGTTTACTTTATCTTGAACCTAGCCACCATGTTTACAATTCAAACGGCTGTTACCATCGTAACCGCTGGCTTAGCATCTCAAATATTTGGAGTTTCAGACGAGCTGGTTTACTGGTCAGTCGCAATCACATTGGTTTGTACGCTGATTTTATGGGTGGGTAAATACGCAACTCTCGACCGCATCGTTAAATGGGTGATTTTAACCTTAACAATTACCACAATAATCGCCGTAGGACTTGCTTCAATAAAAAATACAACAGCCCTATCTTTAGTTCAAATTTTTCCAGCAGAGACCAACCTTTTGTTTCTAATTGCCTTCATGGGTTGGATGCCAGCTCCTATGGATGTTTCTATTTGGCATTCCCTTTGGACAATTGAAAAAAACAAAGAACTCCCTACTCAGGTCACCCTGAAAGAAAGTCTTTTTGATTTCAATGTTGGATATTGGGTAACTTTAATTTTAGGGGTATGTTTTATGGGGCTAGGGGCATTTGTGATGTTCGGAACGGGAACTGAATTTTCAAGTCAAGGTGGTGTATTTGCCTCGCAACTAATCAATCTATACACATCAACATTAGGAACAGGAGTTTATTTATTAATAGCAATTGCAGCTTTGACGACCATGTTCAGTACTACGATCACCACGCTCGATGCCTCTCCAAGAGCAATGAACAAAACCATAGAATTACTCTATCCTGAAAGAAAACGAAACGATTACAAATTGTGGCTTTTGATTCTTGCGGGAGGTACCGTAAGCATCTTCGTCTTTCTACTTTCAGAAATGGGGCTTTTGATCCGTATAGCGACTGTACTATCTTTCATTACAGCACCATTCTACGCATTCTTGAACTTCAAATTGGTACGAAGCGATCAGATGCCCCAAAAAGATAAACCTGGAAAAGGCTTGCAAATCCTTAGCATTTTGGGACTTCTGTTTTTATCAAGTTTTGCTCTAGGCTATCTACTGATTCTCTAAACAGAAGTTCGTATATTTGCATCGGATAACACAAGATCTATGTCAACAGAAATCAAAACTAAAGCTACAACTGGAAAACCAAAATGGTTACGTGTGAAATTACCTACTGGTAAAAAATACACAGAACTCAGAGGCTTGGTTGATCAATATAAACTCAACACCATTTGTACTTCTGGGAGCTGCCCTAATATGGGAGAATGCTGGGGAGAAGGCACTGCTACCTTTATGATTTTAGGGAATATTTGCACCCGCTCTTGTGGCTTCTGTGGTGTAAAAACAGGAAGACCCGAAACTGTAGATTGGGATGAACCTGAAAAAGTTGCCCGATCCATTAAAATTATGCAAATCAAGCACGCAGTAGTCACTTCTGTTGATCGAGACGACTTGAAAGACGGTGGCTCTATTATTTGGGGAGAAACGGTGAATGCGATCCGCAGAATGAATCCAAAAACTACCTTAGAGACTTTAATTCCTGATTTTCAGGGGAACAAAAGAAACTTAGACCGCATCATTGCAGTTGCACCCGAGGTAGTTTCACATAACGTTGAAACCGTAAGACGCCTAACTCGAGAAGTTCGTATCCAGGCAAAATACGATCAGAGTTTGGCCGTTCTCTTGTATTTAAAACAACAAGGTGTCAACAGAACAAAATCGGGAATTATGTTGGGCTTAGGAGAAACAGAAGAAGAGGTCATAGAAACACTTCATGACTTGAGAAAAGCAGAAGTTGATGTAGTTACAATTGGTCAATATCTTCAGCCCTCCAAAAAACATTTAGGAGTTAAAGAATTCATTACTCCCGAACAATTTGAGCGTTATGAAGCGATTGGGAAAGACCTTGGGTTTAGACACGTAGAAAGTGGCGCGTTGGTTCGCTCATCCTACAAAGCACACAAACACATTCTCTAAAACTACTTGATTTTATTACTTGCATCCATTAACATCTGATCCAATTTTTTTTGATCTGATGCATCCATTTGCATTTCTATTCCCAAATAAAACAACAGCTCCGATTGAATCTGTGGTGCTAAACGCACAAAATCTTTTTCAGTTGTAAGAATCATTCGACCATTGGCAAGGCTTTTTATTTTTTTAATATCCTTGTCTGTAAACAAATGATGATCTGCAAATTGAAGGTGTTCGAACTGCCCTCCAATAGCTTTCAGGTAATAAAGAAGTGGTTTGGGATCTGCAATACCCGTTACCAATACAAAAGGCACATTTTCAATCTTATCAATTGGAAACGTACGCTCCTGATTTCTTATCTGATCGGCATAACCAATTTTAGCAAAAAATAACTGTTGTGATTTTGCTAGTTGGAGTTTCTGAGCTATTTGTTCTTTATCCTCTTGAGTCAACTTCGTTGGACACTTCGTAACGATAACGACATCTCCGCGTTTTTTCCCTGAACTCAATTCCCTTAAATTACCGACTGGTAGATGATAGTCATTTACAAAAAGATGCTCGTAAGAGGTTAATAAAATCATCAAATCAGGAGACACCCAGCGGTGTTGAAAACAATCGTCCCATACAAACACCGTATGGTTCTTGGCCTTTTGGAGTAGGTTTTTCATTCCCAATCTTCTGCGCTCCGCAACTGCAACTCGAACTTCTGGATGTTTACGATAAAGCATCAGAGGCTCATCGCCAATTTCATTGAATGTTGAGGTAACTTTAGCCTCAAAATAGCCCTTAGTTCTTCTTCCGTAGCCTCTGCTTAAAATAGCCACCTCATGATTTTGTTTAACCAAAGAAACAACATAGTCGACACATACGGACTTACCCGTTCCTCCTACCGATAGATTGCCTACGCCAATAGTAGGGTTTTTATACTTCCGAGAAGTAAAAACACCCAGATCAAAAAATAAATTTCGAAGACTGGTAATCAAACTGTACAGTATCGCAAGAGGAAAAAGAAAGAATCGTAAGAAGTTCATGCCGGCGAATATATTATCTTTGTAAAGATAACATTTCGCGGGTGAGACAATCCCTGTAAAAAAGAAAAAACATAAAGCAACTTTATGAAAATTAATGAAATCACACGAGTTTTAGAACAGTGGGCTCCGCTATCCAATGCTGAGGATTTTGATAATGTAGGCCTTTTGGTTGGCAATCCAAATGCAGAATGTACTAAAGCACTCATCACCCTCGACACCACTGAAGCTGTCGTAGAAGAAGCTATTCGAGAAGGTTGTGAACTCATCATCAGCTTTCATCCCATTATTTTTTCAGGCTTAAAAAAAATAACAGGTAAAAACTATGTAGAGCGTGTCGTCCTAAAAGCAATTAAAAACGATGTTGCCGTTTATGCGATTCATACTGCTCTAGACAATCATAAATTTGGAGTCAGTCATCAAATGGGGGTTGAATTGGGGTTAAAAAAGCAGCAGGTTTTAATTCCTAAAAAAGACACGCTTTTAAAACTGACAACTTACGTCCCTTTAAAAGATGTTAGCTCAGTACTTAAAGCCCTCCACGATGCAGGAGCAGGTTCAATTGGAGCTTACGACGCATGCAGCTTTGCATTGGAAGGACTGGGAAGGTTTACTCCAGGAGAACAAAGCAATCCTGTGTTGGGAACTCAAGGGGAAGCACAGGAAGTTGAAGAGCAGCAACTGCATTTAATTTTACAAAAAGACCAAGAAAAACAGGTTTTAAAAGCACTAAACGAAGCGCATCCTTACGAGGTAGTGGCTTATGAAATCAGCAATTTAAACAACGAAAACAAGGATATCGGCATGGGAAGCATTGGTGTTTTAGAAAACCCAATGAGTGAAATTGACTTCTTGAATTATGTCAAGAAACAATTCAAAACTTCACACATTAGGCATACAAAATTAGGAGGAAAAAAAATAAGTAAAATAGCCTTACTGGGTGGGTCTGGAAGCTTCGCAATTGGGGCAGCAAAAAGCCAAGGTGCAGATGTGTTGATAACCGCAGACCTAAAATACCATAACTTTTTTGAAGCTGAAAATAAAATCCTTTTGGTCGATGTTGGGCATTATGAAAGTGAACAATTCACAAATAAATTAATAGCAACCTATCTTACAAAAAAAATGCCTAATTTTGCATGCATTTTATCGCAAGAAATAACCAATCCAGTAAATCATTTCTAGTATGGCAAAGAAAACCGAAATCTCAGTAGAAGAAAAGTTAAGAGCACTTTTTGATCTTCAAATTATAGACTCTCGAATCGATGAAATTCGCAATGTTCGCGGGGAACTTCCTTTGGAGGTTGAAGACCTAGAAAACGAAATTGCTGGCATGGATGAGAAACTTGCTAAGCTTACAGCAGAGTTGAATGATTTTGATTTAGGGATCAAAGAAAATAAAAGCATCATTGATAGTGCCAATGATTTGATCGTTAAGTATGCTGACAAACTTAAGAACGTTCGTAACAACAGAGAATATAATTCCATCGTAAAAGAAGAGGAATATCAGCAACTGGAGATTCAACTCGCTGAGAAAAAAACAAAAGAACTTAAGGTTCAAATTGAGCAAAAGAAGGAAACCATTGCTGTTTTAACCGAACAACTTGACCTAAAGAAAAATCACCTTTCTGCTAAGAAAGGCGAATTGGATGAAATCATGCAAGAAACGGCTAAAGAGGAAACACTTTTGACTACTCAATCTGAAGCTTTTGAAACAAAAATAGATGCCCGCTTAATAAAAGCCTACAAAAGAATTCGCGGAAGTGTTAAAAATGGTCTAGCAATCGTGCCAATCGAAAGAGGTGCTTCTGGAGGATCATACTTCACAATTCCTCCACAAGTCCAAATGGAAATTGCAGCGCGTCAAAAAATAATTACTGATGAATATAGTGGACGTATTCTTGTTGATGCTGAATTAGCTGAGGAAGAGTATGTTAAAATCAATAAAATGATTAAAGCTCTTTAAAACAATATTTCATACACAAA
>CBFHHG010000014.1:0-33799 GCA_965655585.1 Candidatus Arcticimaribacter sp.
TGGCGATGATCCAGAATTAGGTGATAGTATTTCGGTAACCATAATTGCTACTGGATTTAATTCCGATCAGCAACATGAAATTGTAAATACGGAAGCAAAGAAAGTAATCCACACCCTTCAAGAAGATCAGCCTTTTGTCCATGATTTAACAGAAAAGAAAGAAGTAACATCAGCTTTTTCTGCACCGATTATTACTTCAGAAGTTGAAGAGCCCGTCGTAAAGTTTACGCTAGAAGAAGACCCTTTAGAAGAGGCTGCCGAAACTATAATGGAACAAGCACTCGTTCAAGAAAGCATCCCAGACGATACCCCGATACTATTAACAGAAGACCTTTTGGATCTCGATGTTGTATTCGAAGAAGTAGGTGTTGAAGGACCTCTAGTTGAAATCGAAGTGGAACCCGAATTCGTTTCCCCTTCGTTTGTTTTGGAAGAAAAGCCTGAAATCGAAGAAGAACAAGAGTTTATTATTAACGAAGTAGTTAACGTACGCGATATTGAGGTTATTGATGCAGAACATCTAACACCAACGTTGGAGGAAGAAAGTCAAATCAGCTTTGAATTTGACTTGCCGCTGGCAAAAGTAGAAGCACCAACAGCACAACCAATTCAGTTTGAGGAAGAGCCTGTTGTTATTTCCGAAGCTCAAGTTCCAATTAAAGAAGCTGTGGAAGAAGAGATGTCTACCGTTTTTCAATTAGAAGAAACAGAGCCTTCAAAAGAATTGATTACACCAGTAAGTGAAAGCAAACTCAACGAAATAGATGTAACATATAAGGTAGTAACCAAAGAAAGTATTCAAGAGGAATCCACAAAAGACCAGAATTCCAATCCTTTTGATCGTTCAATTGATGAGAGCGTAAATTCGGAAAATGAAAAAAGGAAAGAGCAACTAAAAAAGTTCAATTATACTTTTAAAAACAATATCAACAGAATTGAAGAGATGGAAAAGCAACCGGCATATAAACGCATGGGCTTTGATATTGATGCTGCTCCCGAGGCAAGCGGAAATTCGCAAATGACTTTAGATACGGATAGCAATGAAGATATTCAATTCCGTTCTAATAATTCTTTTTTACACGATAACGTAGACTAAATAAAAATAAAGATGGCAGCACTAGATAACTTAACTACTGAAATTAAAGAAGCAATGAAAGCTAAGAATGCAGTCGCATTGGAGGCTTTACGAGCAATTAAATCTGCGGTATTACTTCAGAAGAGTGAAGCTGGAGCATCGGATGGAATGTCAGAAGATGAAGAAATAAAATTACTTCAAAAATTGGTAAAACAACGCCGCGACAGTGCAGCAATTTTTAGAGAACAAAACCGTGTAGATCTAGCAGAGCCAGAAGAGGCTCAAGCCGAAGTCATTGCACGCTTTTTGCCCGAGCAGCTTTCAGAGGAAGAAGTAGGGAAGGTTATCGAAAACATTATTGCTCAGACGGGTGCTAGCAGTATGAAAGACATGGGGAAAGTTATGGGCATGGCGAGCAAACAATTGGCAGGCAAGGCAGACGGAAAAACTATTTCGACTCTAGTGAAGCAATTACTTGCTTCATAGTTATCCTAGAATATACTTATCGATCTGGGCGTTAAATCCCTTAAATCTTTTTTGTTTACATAATTTATAGCCTTAGATTTGTCGGTATATAAAATGGCCCAGTAGTTCAACTGGATAGAATATCAGATTTCGGCTCTGACGGTTAGGGGTTCGAATCCCTTCTGGGTCACTTTTTTAAATTCTTTATTTTAAAGGATCTTTTTATAGAAGCAGATTCCACTTTCAAAACTCCCAGGTTGTTGTAATCGTATGGGACTAAAATTTTGTAATGCTCAGCTTTTCTTAGTTTGTTTTAAAAATGTGCTTTCAAAAATTTTATCCGCATTGGCTGTTTCAAAACCATCCCTTCTGTGTTTTGCTGTGATTAGATTCGGATCTAAATCTTGAAATTCTTTTAGAACTTTTCGCTCTGCAAATTCTACATAGCTTCCCGCAATCTTTTGAGTTTTATTTCCTGCAAATGTTGCCGTAATCATTTCTGCAACCGAACTGCTTTGAAGTAACAAGCCGTCTTTACTGGTTTTGATTATGCCTCCAGCATCGTTTAGTTTAATGTCTAGTTCTGATAAAAACTGATTGAATTTTTCGAGGCGGCCATAGCCATTAGGTAACTCGTGCACACTAATCGTGTAATGGTTTAGGTAGTACCGATTGTAAATCACCCATGCTGCATACTCACTTTCATTTAAAAGCTCATTATAGTCCTCAAGACTGGGTAGTTCCCATAAAGGTTTTTCGAAAAATTCGATGACTTCTGATGCCTGATTCAGGTTTATGGAATCTACAGGATCACTTTTTATTGAGTCTGTATACTTGTAGATGATGTTTTGCGCTTTCTCGCTCAGATCGTTTACACGAAGTTCACTTATAAAAATCCGAGGTAAGTTTCTAGTTGGAGGGGCATACCAATAGGCATTTAGTTTTTTTGCTTCAAAAGAGTAGAATTCTTTCTTTTCGTAACCATGTCGAAGAAAAATCTTTTCAAATGATGCAATTCCAAGATGGTCTAATCCTAATGTTCTAAAGGCTACATGATCGTTGATGATGTCTTCTTGTGAGGAGACCCACCCTTTTTTAATCATTGAATTAGTTATCTTTTTAACATCAGGGACACGATCAAAATAGGTTCGAAATAAGCCATTTAAAATGGTTTCTAGATTTGATTGTTCTGAGAAAATCATAGCAATTTTTCTAATTAAATTTAAATAATAAGTGAGCCTTCTAGTAAAAGTAGTACAAACTTTTTATTGTTTAATAAACTTTGTATTTTTATGATATAATTTTTTCTATGAAAAATGCTATAATCTATTTAGTGCTTATCCTGGTTTTGGCATCCTCTTGTGCGGGTACGAACTCAAATGGTAAAGCCCAAGAAATTGCTCAAGGAGTATATGAGCAAGCAGGCTGGATTTTTGACATGAAACAATTGCCTTCAGGGGAAGATATTGTCCCTTATTTTATCCTAGGGAAGCCATCAACGAATACAATAAAAGCAAGTGTTGAAGACGGTTCGGTTATTGAAATGGGTGTAATTATTAACTTTAAGATAGTAAAAAGCGGTTCGGATAAAGGAAATATAGTTGGCATATATTTTGAGTCTACCGCAACTAATGAAAATGACTTTAAATTTCCACGCTGTCTGAGTGTCTGTCCTGTTAACATTGAAATTATTGATGTTGATGGAGGAGTAGCAACATCGAAAACAACTTATTCTAGAAGCAATGTATTTCAAATGCAATTGGAGGACGACATATTGAATGCTATGGCAATTGAAAAGAAGAAAATTCGAGTTCAAATTCCGGTCTCTATTCAAAACAAAAACACAACTTTCGAGTGGTTTGCTATTGACCTCTCGGGCTATAACACCGTATTGAATTTGTAATTTTTTTTAGACTGCTTTTAGACTGCTTTCAGACTCAAGTCTATATTCCGTGCAGAATGTGTTAATGCTCCAAGAGAAACATAATCCACTCCAGTCTCCGCAATTGCTACAATCGTTTCTTTAGTGATATTTCCCGATGCTTCGGTAGCCATTTTTCCGTCAATAATTTTTAGTCCTTCTTTTAAAACTTCAGGATTCATATTGTCTAGTAAGATACGGTGAATCCAAGGAAAATCTAGGCAAGCTTTAATTTCTGATTGATTTCGCACCTCGATAATCACGGGAATGTTTAGATTGTTATCCTCTAAATACTGTTTTGTTTTACTTAGGGCTGCTGCTGTTGAGCCACAAAAATCAACATGATTATCTTTGATCATGATCATGTCAAATAAGCCCATACGATGATTTTTTCCACCTCCTATAAGGACCGCCCATTTTTCAGGATAGCGAAAGTTGGGTGTTGTTTTCCGTGTGTCTAATAGTGTACAAGAGGTGTGTTTTATAAGATCCGCTGTTTGGCGCGTAAGTGTTGCAATTCCACTCATTCGTTGCATGCAATTCAGTACGAGGCGCTCTGTGGCAAGTAATTCTAGCTGGGGTCCTTCAACAGTAAAAACTACATCGCCAGGATTTACCCAGGAACCATCCTCTATTTTAGTTTCAAAAGTAAAAGTTTTATTTTTGGTTTTGAAGATGTGTTTGGCAAGTTCTACTCCAGCAATGACTCCGGCTTCTTTGACCAAAAGGTTCGCGCGACTTATATTCTTGTTTGATAAACAGGACTGGCTGGTATGATCGCCATTTCCAATATCTTCGTTCAAAGCTGCTGCTATGAATGAACCTATTTCGGTTCTGTAATCTATGAGAAAAGTATTTTTATGCATAATCGTTGTTGTAAAACACCCCTTTATTTGCTTTGATTTCTATAGCCTGATTGATTAATAAATAGGCTACACTTACCATGTTCCTCAATTCACATAATTGAGGTGTCAGCTTATTTTTTTGGTACAGATCGAGAGTTTCTGTGTATAGGTGGTTCAACTCTATAGCAGCTTCGTTCAATCCTTTGTTTGTCTTGAAAATACCCGCTTTTTCACTCATGATTTTTTGTAGATTATTAAAAAGCTTTTGCGTTTTGTCAAGCTTCAAATCTGAAGAATATTCTTGACCATTCCAATCCGGTATGCTGTTATAAAACGAATCTTCTAAGATGGGTTTGCTTAAACTGTTTGCGGAGTATACAGCTGCTCTGTGAGCGTAAACAATAGCTTCTAGTAAGGAGTTTGACGCGAGTCGATTGGCTCCATGAAGTCCAGTATGACTACATTCTCCTATGGCAAAGAGTCCTTTTAAACTCGATTCTCCATGGGAGTCAACTTCGATACCACCACAACTGTAATGCGCAGCAGGAACAACTGGAATTCCTTCTTTCATTGGGTCTATACCAATTGAAATACAGGTCTCGTGTATCATAGGAAAGTGCGATAAGAATTCATCTTTTTCTATAGCTGTAGCGTCCAATAATACATGACTCTCTTTACGTGAAAGCAATTCCTGAGCGATAGCTCGGGACACAATATCACGGGGAGCTAATTCTTTTCTAGGATCGTAATTTGACATGAATCGCTCACCATCTAGGTTTCTGAGCACACCACCCGAACCACGAACAGCTTCTGTGATCAGAAAAGTATCTCTATTTACTTTTGGGTACAGTGCTGTAGGATGAAATTGTATATAAGGTAAATTTTTGATCTGTACTTTTGCTCGATATGCCGCTCCAAGGCCATCACCAGTGGCTACCCTTGGATTGGTAGTGAATTCATAGAGCTGACCTACACCACCGGTTGTTAGGATTGTGAGCTTTGAGACTATGGTAATTATTTCTTGATCCAGGGTAGAAATTATATAGGCTCCATAGCAACGCTTATGTTCAGTTTTGGTGTGGTGATCGGTAATTAAGTCTACTAAGATGTGGTTTTCTAAATACTCAATGGTATCAATCGCCTTAATTTTATTAATCAATGCCCGTTGTATCTCTGAGCCTGAGTGGTCTTTGTAATGTAAAATTCTATTTTCAGAATGTCCACCCTCCCGAACTAAATCGAATTCTTTTGTTGTCTTGGTGTCGAATGCAGTTCCCCATTGCATCAATTCATTTACCCGGTCGGTACCTTCTTTAATAACAAAATCTATAACCTCAGGATCTCCCTCATAATCGCCAGCAATATAGGTGTCTTCAATGTGCTTTTTGAAGGAGTCTTTTTCGAAATTATAAACTGCAGCAATTCCGCCTTGAGCATATCGGGTATTGCCCTCCATCAAATCTTCTTTACAGATTAAAGTGATTTTTGTTGTTGGAGATAATTTTGACAACTTGATTGCATAAGATAATCCAGAAATTCCGGTTCCAATAACAAGTACATCTGTATTCATCTTAACCGATTTCTAGCATTCGTTCTATAGGAAGACGCGCGCTACGCATCAAGTTTTCTTCTAGAAGTATTTCGGGCAATTCATGCTCCAAACAAAGATATAATTTTTCTAGTGTATTGAGTTTCATAAAGGCACATTCACTACAGGCACACGTATCGTCTTCTACAGGCGCAGGGATGAAAGTTTTATGCGGTGCTCTTTTTTGCATTTCATGTAAAATACCAGCTTCAGTTGCAACAATAAATTCTGTTGCATCGTCTTCTTGTACAAACTTGAGCAGACCAGATGTGCTGCCAACATAGTGAGCAACATCCAAGACCTGGCTTTCACTCTCTGGATGTGCGATGAACTTTGCTTTTGGGTGTTCCTTAAAAAGGGTTACTATTTTTTCGAACGAAAAAGCTTCATGTACAATACAAGAACCTTCCCAAAGAATCATATCACGACCCGTTTCTTTAATCAGGTACCGGCCAAGATTTTTGTCTGGAGCGAATATAATTTGTTTGTCTTTTGAGATTGAATTAATTACTTGCACGGCATTACTTGAAGTACAAACAATATCGCTCAATGCTTTTATATCAGCAGAGCAATTGATGTATGTCACTACAAGGGCCTCAGGGTGCAGTTCTTTAAATTTCTTAAAATCAGCTGGTGGGCAAGAATCTGCCAAAGAACAACCCGCTTTTAAATCTGGAAGAACAACTTTTTTTGTTGGATTAATTATTTTTGCAGTTTCCGCCATAAAGTGAACACCAGCGAAAACGATGATATCTGCTTCTATTTCTGCTGCAATTTTGGCTAAATACAAACTGTCACCTAGATAGTCAGCTAATTCCTGAATCTCCTTGTTTTGATAATAATGCGCTAGAATCACCGCATTTTTCTCCGTTTTTAAACGCTTGATTTCAGACACAATAGTGTCTTTCGTTGGTACTGGAAGCTTTAAATACCCTCTAGCGGCTAAGGTTGTGGTGGCGATTTCTAAGTCTGCTTTTATACCCATTAAACGGATTTATAATTTGAAATAAATACTTTATTAAAGATAATTTGTTTAGTAATACTGTTGCAGTTTTTCCTGAATTTTATTTGTAAAAATGCGTTATTATAAAACATTTTTTATTTTAATCATAAAAAGTTGTATTTTAGTGCTTTAAAAATATTTTATTTTATTGTTGAACAATAATATACCAATAAAAAACGTTGATAGTAACTTACCGTAATTAAATTTCTAAACATGAAAAATTTAAAACTAATCGCTTTATTATTCCTATTTGCTGGGGTAGTTCAAGCACAAACATCAGACAACCCATGGTTGATTTCAGCTGGAATTAATGGTGTTGGATTACAAAACGACTTCGGAAGCCCACTTAGCGACGGCGTACTGTACCAAAAAAGTGATTTTAAAAGCCTAAGTTATGGAGTTCCATCTCTATCGGTTTTTCGATCGATATACGGTGGACTTGCTTTAGGTGCACAATTCTCGTCCAACAATATTCAGAGTGAAACTAGTGGGCCTGATGCAGATTTTTTCAATATCGACGGAGCCTTGAAATATGGATTTGCTAGAGATTCAAAACTCAGCCCTTATTTAAAAGCGGGTTGGGGATTTACTTCCTTTAATCCTTTAACTGGAACTAAATACGATGCTTCAAAATCACTAACGTCGACTTATTTTGGATCGGCTGGATTAAATTATAAATTAGGTGAAAACTGGGGCTTGTTTTTTGAAACGAGCTATCGTGCAACTCAAGATCGTCCTGACGTAAATTATTTACAACATACTTTTGGAGTAACTTTTGGTCTTGGTTCTGGGGATGCTGATAAAGACGGTATTTCTGATAAGAAAGATAAATGTCCAGATGTTCCAGGTCTTAAAGAATTTGAAGGTTGTCCTGATACCGATGCTGATGGAATTCCAGACAACTTAGACGGTTGTCCAGAAGAAGCCGGTCCAGAAGAAAATAACGGATGTCCCGATACTGATGGCGATGGGGTCTTAGATAAAGATGATACCTGTGTAGATGTTCCAGGTTTAGTTGAATTAAACGGATGTCCTGATACTGATGAGGATGGAATAATGGATTCAGAAGATGAATGTCCTGAAGAAGCAGGTGATCTTGAAAATAAGGGTTGCCCATGGCCAGATACCGACAATGATGGTGTTGTAGATAAAGATGATGCCTGTCCTGAAGAAGCTGGTTCAGCTGATGGTAACGGTTGTCCTGACACACCAAAAGATATTTTAGATAAGATGAATGGTATTGGTTCTAACATATTGTTTGCTGCCGAAAGCTCGAAGCTTATGGGCAAAAAGGTGTTGGCTGCAATAGGTAAAATTAAGCAGGTCTTAGATGAGAATCTAAATGCAAAAATTATAATTGAAGGCCATGCCTCAAGTGATGGAAGTACTCAGTACAACGAGGCTCTATCTCTAAGGAGAGCAGAAGCTGTTCAGGCTAAATTGATCGAATTAGGAGCTGATCCTGATAGAATTGAAGTGAAGGCTTACGGTGAAACCATGCCGACTGATTTAGGTGATTCGCCTAAAGCTAGAACTAAAAATAGAAGAGTTGAATTCAAAGCTTTGATAGTGAATTAAGCTTTTTAACACTTAAAAAAAAAGGGTGAACTGATGTTCACCCTTTTTTTATTCTTTTAATTCAAATCTATAGCTTAGATTTCCTTTAACCCTGCTATGGTTTGAATTGGGTCTTCTGCTCCAAAAACATAACTCCCAGCTACCAAAACGTCAGCTCCAGCATCGATAAGTTGTTTTGCGTTTTTATCCGTCACACCTCCATCAATTTCAATTAAAGTAGTACTCCCTTTTTCTAGAATAAGAGACTTTAACGCCCTTACTTTAGTGAACGTTTCTTCGATAAAGGATTGCCCTCCAAAACCAGGATTAACACTCATAAGGCAAACAACATCTACATCCTTAATGATCGACTCTAAGACAGTAATGGGTGTGTGAGGATTTAAAGCTACTCCAGCTTTCATTCCACAAGATTTGATTTTTTGAAGTGTTCGGTGTAGGTGATTACAAGCTTCGTAATGAACTGTAAGTACAGCCGAGCCAAGTTCAGCAAAAGTCTCAATGTACTGATCTGGATTTACAATCATCAAATGAACATCAAGGGGTTTAGTAGCATGTTTTGCGATCGCCTTAAGTACAGGCATCCCAAAGGATATATTGGGAACAAACACACCATCCATAATGTCGATATGAAACCAGTCTGCTTCACTTTTATTGAGCATTTCTGAATCTCGTTGAAGGTTTGCAAAGTCAGCCGCTAAAACGGAAGGTGCTATAAGTGTTGGCATTGTAAAATAGTTTTTAGTTATAAAAAAAGCAACCCGAAGGTTGCTTGTTAGGTTACCCTAAGTATGTTTTCAAGATTTTACTTCGAGATGTATGCTTCAGGCGTCGAATAGCTTTTTCTTTGATTTGACGAACACGTTCGCGTGTCAGATCAAAAGTTTCACCAATTTCTTCAAGAGTCATTGCGTGTTGTTCTCCAAGACCGAAGTATAAGCGAACCACATCTGCCTCACGAGGAGTAAGTGTTTCCAAAGCACGTTCAATTTCTGTTTTTAATGATTCGTGAAGTAAGGTTCTATCGGGATTGGGTGATTCTCCGCTATTCAGTACATCATATAGATTAGAATCTTCTCCTTCTACTAGGGGTGCATCCATTGATACGTGTCTCCCCGAGTTTTTAAGAGACTCCTTTACGTCATTGATGGTCATGTCTAATTCCTTAGCAATTTCTTCGGCAGAAGGCGCACGCTCATGTGCTTGCTCTAGAAAAGCATAGGTTTTGTTGATCTTATTAATCGAGCCAATTTTGTTCAAAGGTAAACGAACAATCCTCGATTGTTCTGCTAGGGCTTGAAGTATCGATTGGCGAATCCACCAAACAGCATAAGAAATGAATTTAAATCCACGAGTTTCATCAAAACGTTTAGCCGCTTTGATCAATCCTAAGTTTCCTTCATTAATTAAATCGGGTAGTGTTAATCCTTGATTTTGGTATTGTTTTGCCACAGAAACAACAAATCTTAGGTTTGCTTTGGTTAGTTTTTCGAGAGCAACTTGATCTCCTGCTTTAATCCTTTGCGCTAATTCTACTTCTTCCTCAGCGGTAATTAAATCTACTTTTCCTATTTCTTGAAGATATTTGTCAAGAGAAGCGGTTTCGCGATTGGTTACCTGCTTGGTAATTTTGAGTTGTCTCATGTTTGATTAAATATTGTGTATACTTCTTATACGTTCAAAAGCTTAAAATGTTACATGCTGGTCAAAAAAAAACCTCTCAAATTGAATTGAGAGGTTTTTTTAAATTTAAAAAAGTAACAGAAATTAATCTCTGCTTCTTGGTTTTCTATCATCACGACGCTTATTGTCACGACCACGACTATCATCTCTTGGTGGGCGAGCTACATAGCCTTCAGGCTTTTCTAACAAGGCTTTACGCGACACTTTTTCTTTACGTGTTCTTGGGTCTTGACCGAAATATTTCACATCAAAGACATCGCCCATATTCACAACGTCAGATACATTTTCTGTACGTTCCCATGCCAATTCACTTACGTGAAGTAGAACTTCGTTTCCAGGAGCATCCATATATTCAACAACTGCACCAAAGTCAAGCATTTTGATAACCTTTACTTGGTAGCTGTTTCCTACTGTTGGTTTAAACATTAAAGAATCGATTTTTGAGATAACCGCATCGATGCCTACTTGATCCGTTCCAAGAATTTCAACAATTCCTTCTTCGGTTACAGGATCTTCATTGATAACAATGGTAGTTCCAGTTGTTTTTTGAAGTTCTTGTATTACTTTTCCTCCTGGGCCAATTAATGCACCAATGAATTCGTTAGGAATTACACGCGTTACCATTTTTGGAGAATGTGGTTTCACATCTTCTGCTGGTGTTGCGATGGTTTCGGTGATTTTATCAAGAATATGTAAACGTCCTGCACGTGCTTGTTTTAAAGCATTCACAAGAATTTCATAGGGTAAACCTTTGATTTTAATATCCATTTGACAGGCAGTAATCCCTTCAGAAGTACCGGTTACTTTAAAGTCCATATCCCCTAAGTGATCTTCATCTCCTAAAATATCAGACAATACAGCATAACGATCTCCGTCAGAAATAAGGCCCATTGCAATTCCAGAAACTGGTCTTGTAATCTTTACCCCCGCATCCATCAATGCCATAGTTCCTGCACAAACAGTTGCCATAGAAGATGATCCATTGGATTCTAATACCTCAGAAACAACACGAACGGTATAGGGACAATCCGTTGGGATCATACCTTTTAAACCCCGTTGTGCTAAATTACCATGTCCAACCTCACGGCGGGAAGTACCTCTTAATGGGCGCGCTTCACCGGTACAGAAAGGAGGGAAGTTGTAGTGTAAATAGAAATTTTCTTCACCTTCATGAGAAGGCATATCGATTTTATTTGAATCTCGGGACGTTCCTAGTGTTACAGTAGCAAGAGCTTGAGTCTCTCCACGAGTAAAGATAGAAGAACCGTGTGTCGATGGTAGGTAATCTATTTCACACCAAATCGGTCTAATTTCATCTGTTTGACGACCATCTAAACGTACACCTTCACTCAGTGTCAATTCACGTACAGCTTCTTTTTCTGCTTTTCTGTAATATCCGCCAACTAGATGTCCAAATTCGGCCATTTCTTCTTCAGTGAAAGAAGCTTTTACCTCTTCTTTTACTTCAGCAAATGCGTTTCCACGTTCTGCTTTTGACGTTCCTTTTTTCGCAATTGCATAACATTTATCGTAAGCCATGTCATGAATGCGTTTTTCTAAATCTTCGTTTGCTTCAGCTGTATCGTATTCACGAATTTCTTTTCTTCCGAAAGCTTCAGCTAATCGTAATTGTGCTGCAACTTGAACCTTAATGGCTTCATGAGCAAATTTGATAGCATCTGCCATTTCTTCTTCAGAAATTTCATCCATTTCACCTTCAACCATCATCACTGAATCTGCAGAAGCACCGATCATCATATCAAGATCAGATTCTGCTAATTGTGCACGACTAGGGTTGATGACGAATTCACCATTTACACGAGCTACACGAGCTTCTGAAATAGCACATTCGAATGGAAAGTCACTCAATTGAATGGCTGCTGAAGCGGCTAGTCCAGCTAAAGCATCTGGCATAACATCTTCGTCATGCGACATCAATTGAATCATCACTTGTGTTTCGGCGTGATAATCTTTCGGAAATAATGGGCGTAGAACACGATCGACTAAACGCATCGTCAATACTTCACCGTCACTTGGGCGTGCTTCTCTTTTGAAAAAACCACCTGGATAGCGACCTGCCGCTGCAAATTTTTCACGGTAATCTACTGTTAACGGTAAAAAGTCTACATCAGATTGTTTGTAGTTCGATACAACTGTACAGAGCAACATGGCTTTTCCCATTTGCACTACAACTGAACCGTGGGCTTGCTTAGCTAGCTTACCTGTTTCAATAGAGATTTCTCGTCCATCGCCGAGGTCAATGACCTCTTTAAAAACTTTTGGAATCATTTTTTTTCATTTTTGTTAAACCTAAACAGTGTGTTGTGTTGTCGTTGTAGGATACCAATGAAAAACTAAGGTTCAGCTTTTAATACTCCCGAAGGAAATGCGTTTGAATTATTTACGTAGACCCAATTCTTTTACAATTGCACGGTAACGTAAAATATCTTTTGCTTTTAAGTAATCTAAAAGACTTCTTCTTTTTCCTACTAGTTTTACTAGGGAACGTTCTGTATTGTAGTCTTTTCGATTGTTTTTTAAGTGATCAGATAAGTGGTTGATTCTGTGAGAAAACAAAGCGATTTGTCCTTCTGCAGTACCGGTGTCTGATTTGGATTTCCCGTGTTTTTTGAAAATCCCTTCTTTAACTTCTTTTGTCAAATACATGCTAATATTATTTAATGATTGTTATGTATGCCTATTATTAGGCGGTGCAAATATACACTTATTTTTGATTAATGCTTAGTTTCTAATCGGCTGATTGAGAATCAAGTCAATGTATAGATTGATCTTGTTTTTTAGATGCTTACGATGCGCGATAAAATCTAAGAACCCTTTTTCAAGAAGAAACTCACTTCGCTGGAATCCTTCTGGTAAATCTTTTCCCGTTGTGTCTTTTACAACACGAGGTCCAGCAAAGGCTATTAAAGCACCCGGCTCCGCAATATTAATATCCCCAAGCATTGCGAAAGAAGCAGTTGTACCCCCCGTTGTTGGATCCGTACAAAGCGATATATAGGGTAGTTTAGATTCTGCTAGTTCGCTTAGTTTTGAACTCGTTTTAGCTAATTGCATCAATGAAAATGCGCCTTCCATCATTCGAGCCCCTCCCGATTTTGAGATGATAATAAACGGCAAATGCTTTTCAATGGCATAGTCAACCGCACGGGCTATTTTCTCACCTACTACCGATCCCATAGAACCGCCGATAAAACCAAAATCCATACTTGCAATTACGACCTCTTTTCCGTTTGATTTGCCAACAGCAGTTCGGATTGCATCTTTTAAACCAGACTTTTTTGTGGTATCTTTTATGCGATCACTATACTTCTTCGTGTCCTTAAATTTCAAGAAATCTTTAGAAACAATATCGCTGTTGATTTCCTTAAAGTGATTATCGTCAAATAGAATTTCAAAATATTCCTTACTGCCAATACGAACATGATATTCGTCTTCTGGGCTTACATAAAAATTATCCGCAAGCTCTTGTGTTTCTATAGTTTTACCAGTAGGAGTCTTGTACCAGAGCCCTTTTGGAATATCTTTTTTCTCTTCTGTTCGGGTTTGAATTCCCTGTTCACTACGTTTAAACCAACTCATTTATTCCTTTTTGATTAGGCTAATGTATTGATATTATTTAGATCTTCAAATGCTTGGATTAATCTTTGTTTGAACGTTTGTTCTCCTAAGCGTAACCATTTTCTAGGATCGTAGTTTTTCTTATTGGGCTGATCTTTTCCTTCTGGGTTTCCAATTTGAGTTTTTAAGTAGTCGATATTTTCGACCATATAATCACGAATACCTTCCGTAAAAGCAAATTGAAGATCGGTATCGATATTCATTTTGATTACTCCATATCCGATAGCTTCCCGAATTTCTTCAACAGTAGAACCGGATCCACCGTGGAATACAAAATCTACAGTATTTTCAGCTAAGTCATATTTTGTACTGATATATTCTTGGGAGTTTTTAAGAATTTTCGGAGTAAGCTTTACGTTACCCGGCTTGTAGACCCCGTGCACGTTTCCGAATGCTGCAGCTACAGTAAATTGATCACTTACTTGTCTCAGCTCTTCAAATGCATAAGCTACTTCTTCAGGTTGTGTATAGAGTTTAGAAACATCAACATCACTATTGTCAACACCATCTTCTTCACCACCTGTAATTCCTAATTCAATTTCAAGCGTCATTCCCATTTTTGACATACGCTCTAAATAGGTCTTGCAAATTGCAATATTTTCTTCTAAAGGCTCTTCAGATAGGTCAATCATATGAGAGCTGTACAGGGATTTTCCAGTTTCTGCATAAAATTTTTCTCCAGCATCGAGTAGTCCGTCGATCCAAGGTAAAAGTTTTTTTGCACAGTGGTCTGTATTTAAAATAACGGTAGCCCCGTATGCATCGGCAAGTTCATGAATATGCTTTGCACCTGCAACTGCTCCAGCAATAGCAGCTTTCTGATCGGTATTGTCTAAGCTTTTCCCAGCGTTGAAAATTGCACCTCCATTTGAAAATTGAATGATCACAGGGCTGTTGAGCTCTGCAGCAGTTTCAAGAACGGTATTCACTGTATTGTTTCCAATTACATTTACTGCAGGTAAAGCAAATTTCTTTTCTTTTGCTAAAGCAAAAACTTCTTGCACTTGTTTTCCTGTAATTACACCAGAGGGAATTGTTGAACTCATAAGATTGTTGTTTTGTTTTTCAATTTTGAAGCACCAAATGTAATTGTTTTTTTTAAAACGGGTAATTTATTCCAATGTTGAATACTGTTCTTCGAAAAGAAATCTGTTTTCCCCAACGATCTGCCTTTATTTGTGAAGGATCATAAGTTTTAAATCCAGAATCTAAGCGAAATACAAAATAATCGAAATCATAACGCAAACCAAAACCGGTTCCAATTGCTATTTCATCTAGATCTTCGATTCCATCGAAACGTTGTTTAGGGTCTTCGATATTGTCTAAAGCATTCCAGATATTCCCAGCATCGATAAAAAAAGCACCTTTAAGGGGGCCTAAAATAGTATAACGATATTCCAGGTTAAAGGCTATTTTGAAGTTAGCTTCGTTGAATTCATTTGAATTTTCGCCAACTCCAGGACCTAGTTTGTAGGCTTTCCAAGCTCGGTTGTCGTTGGATCCTCCAGCAAAATAAGAACGTGTAAAAGGGATGTTATCAGAATTTCCATAAGGAATAGCAATCCCAGAAAATAAACGCATAGCCAATACCTGTTCTTTACCTATGCTCCAGTGCTTAATGAAATTAAATTCGGTCTTGATGAATTGAGATGGAATCACGTCAAGAAACTCATACACCTGATCTTCTTTTTTTTCTTTTCCAGTTAGATTCAATAATCCTGTCAAAAGGTTTCCACTCGAAACAACTTTTAATTGAAATTGAGAGAAATCCTCATCAAAGATGTTTTCTTGTGTATTCCTGTTGAAACTAAAAGCAGAACTTGTAATTAAGTTGTTGGATGTAAGCCTGGTTTCTCGCTCTTGAATCACACGTACATCTCTATAAAGCTGATCTTCACGTTCTATTTTTGTTTCTCCTTGGATGACTTGGTTTATGAATTCTGTTGTTCCTTCTGGAATAACCAGATTTTCGTCTATAACAAATTGAGAGTTGTATCGAATTTGCTGAGCAATGCTATTTAGCCGATCGTAGGAGTTGCGATATACATTAAAATAATTTGCGACGGCTTTGTTGTTTACAAATTCGAGATCCAGCAGTTTGAAATTGAATTTCTGTGTTTTGTTTTTACTCCACTGATATTCTAATGTTCCCACAAAATTCTGCTTATCCAAGCCAATGTTTTGTTGGAATGAAGTACCGATAATGATATTGGTAGATGGCTTTTCGAAATAGTTTTTAAAGAGTGGGCCGTTGAATGGGAAAATCATTCTAGGAATACGAAGTTTTAAATCACCACCAAATTCAAAAATATTAAAAAAGTCATCATTTGTATCCGCAACATCTTTTGAGGCACCAACGGTTCCTTTTAAACCCAACTCTAGGGTTTCAGTTCCTTTAAATACATTTCGGCTGATAACAGAACTTCCTAGACTGATTCCAAAAATCTGAATATTAGAATGAGACAGGTCTAAATCAAAACCAACAGAAAAAGGTTCTCTGGGCGTCAGGTAAATGGAAGAAACTAAACCAAGTGAATCATTAGGGTCGGTTGAGAAATCGATGTTGGGGTATTTGAAAATGCGGAGATCTGAAAAATATCGATAGGTATTCGACCGATCCAAATCACTGTAAGGAAGACCTTCTTTAATAAAAACACCACTTGCTAGTGTTTTGGGTTTGTAGTTCAATTTCCCATCGGATAGTATGGTCAGTGAATTGAATTGGATGGTATCGGTATATGCTGTAAACGCTTTGTTTGGATCTTCAATATAGAGTTTAATGTTGTTAACCTTTTGAATGACATAGGGGATTTCGACAACCTTATTTTGTTCTCGTTTAGCTTCGTTTTGAATTACAATACCAATTGGAATTTTAAGATCCTCTCCTAGACTGTCTAGGTAGGCTTTGAAACGAATCGATTTTTGTTGAAAATTTTCTATTCCATTGTTTCGGAATAACTGTACCAGACGATCCCGTTCTTTATCAAAGTTTTCAACTTCAAACACGGCACCTTCCTTTATATAGCTATCCTCTGAGTTTTTTCGATAAATCGAATCCAAGTCTGCCGAGGCAATGTCTTCTATTTTTTGATCTACAACAAACGGTTCCCCAGTTTCAACCTGGTAGGTAGCACGGACTTTTTGCGGAGCTAATGTGTCTATAGACGTTTGTACAGAGGTATTAAAATAACCTTTATTCTTATAGTATTGCTCTAACCTCTTGGAGGTGTTGGCACTGTTGTTTTCAAAATAAATCGAAGGAGGTTCGCCAGATTTTTTCAGCCAAAAATTAAAATTTCTTTTGTAGGCCTTGAGTTGATCAACTTGTTTTTCAGAATATATTTTTGTCAACCGTTTTGCTCGTTTTGGTTTTTTGTTTAGCCAAGTATCGAATAAACTATCGGGGCTTTCTTTCGCAAGATTGTAAATATGAAGCTTGACTGGGATTCCGAAAACTTTTGTGTTGGGAGGAGCAACACTTAGTTGTTTTGCAAGATCACGTTTTATAGGCGTCCCATTTTTTAAAAAGTTCTCTCGAACAAGAACGCTTTGAGTGGGTGCAATGTTTTTTGTGCTACTACATTTGTAGAAGCATAAGGATAGCATGCTAAGAATGATTATTTTTGTGAGCCTTCCTTTCAAAGTGTAACCTAATTTAAGGCAAAAATACATCATTTATGATTACAAAGAATGAAATCAAGCGAATCAAAAGCTTACAAAGCAAGAAGGGTCGAAAAGAACTTCAACTCTTTGTTGCTGAGGGTGAAAAAACAATTCATGATTTATTAAAATCGGGATGGGTTGCCGACCGTATTTATGCCACACAACCTTTTGCCTATGCGGAGGAAAAAAGAATTAGTTCAAGGGAAATGGAACGGATCAGTTCGCTAAAATCTGCCAGTCCGATTTTAGGTGTTTTTCGTATTCCGACACCGCAATATTTTTCTCAAGAAGGAAGAATTCTAGCATTAGACGGAGTGACCGACCCGGGTAATCTAGGGACAATAATCAGACTCTGCGATTGGTTTGGGATAACTACTTTGGTTTGTTCTTTGGATACAGTCGACTGCTTTAACCCAAAAGTTGTTCAGGCGACAATGGGTTCGTTGTCTCAAGTAAATTGTGTTTATACCGACTTGGTTTCTTTTTTAAAAAACACCCACAAACCAATTTACGGAACCTTATTAGCAGGAAGTTCTGTTTATGAGCTGCCATTAGATTCTGAGGGTATACTCTTGTTGGGAAGTGAATCACATGGTCTTTCTGAAGAAGTAAAATCGTTGGTCAAACACGCCATAACAATTCCTCGTTTCGGTTCAGAAGAAGGCGCTGAAAGTTTAAATGTAGCCATAGCTGCTGCTATTGTTTTAGGGCAAGCATTCAGAACTTAATTATTCGAAGGTGAAATTGATCAGGATGGCCTGAGAATATAAATTATTGATGTTAGACGTCCATGGACTCATAGGATCAACATCTTGGATCAATTCGTTATCTATCGAAAAAAGACCCCGGATGGACGGTGAAAACTTGAAATAAGGGAGATAAAAGTCAATACCGAACCCAATTTCATAGTTATAGGTTTGACTGATTACTCGGAATACATTGTTCGAATTATCGTCGTTACTTTTTTTATTACTTGACAGATTGAAAGAGGAAGAAATCCCACCGACCAAATAGGGTTTAAAATTATTTATTCGCAAGGCGCTGAATTTTATCAGCAGCGGTAAGTGTATGTAGGTAGATTTAATTTCACGCAGGTAATCTTGATCGGTACTGAGCCCTGGTGTTGCATCTGGATAAATAAAATCTCGTTGATTGTAATATAAACCGGGTTCGAAGCGAAGGTTCAAAAACTTATTAATCCGCATATCTCCAATTAAACCTACGTTAAAGCCATAATTTTTCACAAGCTCTATATCCGGCAATCCGCGACCTTTTAGGATAACAGGAGCCGAATATGTTTTTTCATATTCAAACTTAAAGCCAAATTCATTGAGACCAAAATAATATCCGTAATGTAAAAAGCGTTCATCAAAATCTTGAAGATTTTGAACCCGCTCGGTAACACTAGGGTATTGAGCGTTTACAGCCGTAATTTCTAAAAGAAAAAGACTAAGTGTTAGAACTGCCGCTCTGGGTAGATTAAGGCTTTGTGGCACAATATATTGAGGCAACCCCTAAGGTTTGTGGCTTGTCCTCTACTTCTATAAACCCGATTTTCTCCAAAATATTGTTGAACTGCTTTCCATATGGAAAAACAGCTGCCGAATCAGAGAGATACTTGTAGGCAGCTTGATCGCGTGTAAAGAGTTTGCCCATTAGTGGAATGATGACTTGAGTATGGAATTTATATCCCTGTTTAAAAGGGAAACGCGTGGGTACCGCAGTTTCCAAAACCACCAAAGTTCCTCCTGATTTTAGTACTCTAAACAATTCGGAAAGCCCCAGCTCTAAATTTTCAAAATTCCGAACGCCGAAGGCTACTGTAACCGCATCAAAAGAATTATCATCATAAGTCAAAGCTTCACTGTCGCCCATAACCATTTCGATGGTTTTTTCTAGACCTACTGCTTTTACTTTATCCTTTCCTACAGAAAGCATCCCGGAAGAAATATCGAGCCCTACAATTCTTGAAGCCTCTGTGGCGGTAAGTGCAAGCGCTAAATCGCCTGTTCCAGTAGCAATATCTAAAATACAGTCTGGTTTTTTAGGAATCAAAAGATCCACAACCCTTTTCCTCCACTTAACATCAATACCAAGAGATATTTTTCGGTTCAGTGCGTCGTATTCAGTTGAGATGCCATCAAACATTTCAGTGACTTGCTTTTTCTTAGAATCTTCTTGATTGTAGGGAGTAACGCTCTTTTTCATAGAATGCAAAGATAGATAATGAAGAAATTCTCACCCCCTTATTTCGCTCTTTTATTTGTTGTTTAACTAGCGGCAAGTGTAATTTTACTTTTGGGAGCTTCAGTTTTATAAGTTAACTCTAAACAAATTAGTATATTTGCAATGAGTTTATTGAATATTACTCTATGAAAATAATTATCGCAGGGGCTGGAGAAGTAGGATTTCATCTTGCTAAACTTCTTTCTTTTGAATCCCAAGATATTACTCTTATCGACACCGATAAGGAACGTCTCAATTATGCCGAAAACAACTTAGACATCAAGACCATAAAGGGTGATGCTTGCTCTTTGTCTCTCATACGAGAAGCCAATGTAGGCAACTCTGATCTTTTTATTTCTGTTACTTCACAAGAAACAACCAACATCACTATTTGTGCTTTGGCAAAACAATTGGGATGTAAAAAAACAATAGCTCGAATTTCTAGCATCGAATTCATCAATGCAACTGACGGAGTGAGCTTTTCTGATCTAGGCGTAGACGAGCTTTTTTCGCCCGAAGAATTGGCTGCTGTTGAAATTCAACAACTACTGGATCAGTCAGCTTTTAGCGATAGCTATGAATTTGAAAATGGAGCTTTAACACTCATAGGAACTACACTTGACCCTTCAGTTCCTTTTGTTGGAAAGTCGGTCAAGGAGGCAGCCACCATATTTCCTGATGTTCATTTTATGCCAATTGCATTGCAGCGAAAAGGAACCCAATATACAATCATTCCTCGGGGTGACACCATCTTTGAGGCCCACGATCAAGTATACTTTATTACGCTCAAAGAAGGGGTAGAGGAGCTCTACAAGCTTACAGGAAAGACCAAAGAGTCAATCAAAAATGTAATGATTTTAGGAGGTGGAAAAATTGGTTTGAATACGGCACGCGAGTTGTGTGAAAAGAAATTCAGTGTTACTATAGTAGAAAAAGACAAAGCAAAAGCCTTTGAAATAGCGGATCAACTTCCAAATGCAATGGTTATCCATGGCGATGGGAGAAGTGTTGAACTTTTGGATGAAGAAGACATCGACACCATGGATGCGTTTATTTCGGTTACCGAAAATTCGGAGACCAACATCATGTCCTGTCTGATGGCAAAATCTAAGAAGGTAAAAAAGGCAATTGCCTTAGTAGAGAATATGGACTATTTCCAGTTGTCTCATTCCGTGGGAATTGACACGTTGATCAATAAAAAATTATTAACTGCAAATACGATTTTTAGATACATCAGAAGGGGAGAGGTTGTCGATATGACGACACTAACCAATATGAATGCTGAGATTTTAGAATTTATAGTTAAACCAGAATCCAAGGTAAACGGATTGGATATTCGAGATATTGACTTTCCGAGATCGGCTACCATTGGTGGGGTAATTAAAAATGGTGAGGGTACTATAGTACTTGGCGATTATACGATTGAAGCTGGCGATCGGGTTGTTGTTTGTTGTCTTCCAAGAGCGATTCGAAAAGTAGAAAGCTTATTCTTGTAGAATGCATAAAATTAATAAAGAAATAATAGCCAACCTTATGGGACTTTTGCTCCTGTTCAATGGTGGTTTTATGTTGCTTTCCTCCTTGGTTAGTTTTCTAACCCACGATGGGGTGACTTTTGAATTAACCCTAGCTGCTTTTTTGGTTTTATTTTTGGGGGTTTTTATTATGCTTTTATCCCGAAATCACACCAAGCAAATCCAAAAACGAGAAGGGTACATCATCGTTAGTTTTGGATGGGTTTTAATGTCATTATCTGGAATGTTACCCTATTTATTCACAGGCGTTATTCCAGATATTTCGAGTGCTTTCTTTGAAACTATGTCGGGCTATACAACAACAGGATCGACAATTCTTAATGATATTGAATCTGTTCCTAAAGGGATTTTATTCTGGCGCAGCACAACCCATTGGATTGGAGGTATGGGGATTATTGTTTTGGCGATTGCCATCTTACCCCTTCTGGGTATTGGTGGAATGCAATTATTTGCAGCAGAAGCACCCGGACCTAGTAGTGATAAGTTACATCCAAGAATTACAGATACTGCAAAACGCCTGTGGTTTATATACGTGGGTTACACCTTGGCAGAAACCCTACTTTTATCGGCAGCAGGGATGAGTTTCTTTGATGCGATCAATCATGCTATGAGTACGATATCTACAGGCGGTTTTTCAACTAAAAATGCTAGTGTTTCCTTCTGGAATGATACTCCAATAATCCAATACATCATTACTTTTTTTATGTTGATAGCGGGAACAAATTTTGTATTGAGTTATTTTGCCTTTACTGGAAAGATTCAAAAAATATTCCGAGACCAGGAGTTTAAGTTCTTCATGACTTTTATCGGTATTTCGACTCTTTTAGTTGCACTAGTTTTATTCAATAGAGTAGACTTGACACTAAGTTCGTTCAACCACCCTCAAATCCTTGGAACCCTTGAAAGTTCTTTTCGTCATGCATTTTTTCAAGTTGTAGCTGTCATAACAACTACGGGCTTTGTTACTGCTGATTTTACAGCCTGGACTCCTTTTTTGACCATTGTATTTTTTGGGTTAATGTTTATGGGTGGCTCAGCGGGATCTACTTCTGGAGGTGTAAAAGGTGTACGGCATATGCTGATGGTGAAAAGTGGATTCTTAGAATTCAAACGTGCGCTACATCCCAATGCTATCATACAACCAAGGCACAATGGTTCCATATTGAAAGAAGAGGTTGTGTATAATATCCATGCATTTTTTATACTCTACATGCTGTCCTTTATTTTTGGTGCCTTAGTTTTTGGTGCTTTAGGATTGGATTTTGAATCTGCAATCGGAGTTGCCGCTTCTAGTTTGGGGAATGTTGGCCCAGCGCTAGGAAGTTATGGCCCTGCATTTTCATTTAGCGAATTGCCTGAGATAGGTAAGTGGTGGGCTTCTTTTTTAATGCTTTTGGGGAGGTTGGAATTGTTTACCGTCCTAATTTTGTTTACCCCATTTTTTTGGAAGAAACATTAATATCCGTATTTTTCTTTCCAGCGCTGTTTTAGGAACGATCGTATGGCGTCTTCTTTAGGGTTTTGACCGGGTTCATATACTTTTGTCTGACTTATCTCTTGGGGTAGAAATTCTTGTGCAGCAAAATTTAGAGCATAATCGTGGGCATATTGATATCCTTTCCCATAATCTAAATCCTTCATCAGCTTACTTGCTGCATTTCGAAGGGGGAGGGGAACCTGTAAGCTTCCGGTGTCTTGCACCATTTGTTGTGCTTTTCCGATGGCCATATAACTGGCATTACTTTTTGGGCTAGTTGCCAAGTAAATTACACATTGACTTAAAATTATTCGAGCTTCTGGATAACCAATAGCAGCAACAGCTTGAAAGGTATTGTTTGCTAAAACAAGTGCGGTTGGGTTGGCGTTTCCGATATCTTCCGAAGCTAAAATCAATAATCTCCGCGCAATGAATTTTACATCTTCTCCGCCCTCGATCAAGCGTGCTAACCAATATACAGCCGCATTGGGATCACTTCCACGGATCGATTTGATGAAAGCAGATATAATGTCGTAGTGTTGGTCTCCATCTTTGTCAAAAAGAACCGTTTTGGTTTGTGCTTTTTGCAATACAATTTCGTCAGTAATTTTGATTTCATCGCTTTCCTGACTCATGACGACCAATTCGAGCAGCGACAGCAATTTACGTGCATCACCCCCCGATAGTTTTAAGAGTGCTTGATCTTCAATCAAGCTTATGTTTTTTTGTTTTAAAAGGTCATCTTCTTCAATGGCTCGATTGAGAAGCAGTTGTAGGTCTTTTGTTTCTAGAGGTTTTAGGGTGTAGATTTGACAACGAGAAAGTAGGGCTTTAATAACCTCAAAGCTCGGATTCTCTGTTGTGGCTCCGATCAGTGTCACGTATCCCTTTTCTACAGCCCCCAAAAGGGAATCTTGTTGTGATTTACTGAAGCGATGGATTTCATCAATAAAGAGCAAAGGACCTTTTTGCGTAAACAGACCACCACTTTTTTTTGCCTTTTCAATGATCTCTCGAACTTCTTTAACCCCGGAATTTATGGCTGAAAGGCTGTAGAAGGGGCGATCATTAGCTTTTGCCATCAAGGTTGCTAAAGTTGTCTTTCCAGTTCCTGGAGGTCCCCAGAGTATCAAAGAGGGCAGTTGTCCAGTCTTTAGGATGGGGCGTATTGCACCTTGAGGCCCAACCAAATGTTGTTGTCCCACATAGTGGTCAATTACTTTCGGACGCATACGTTCGGCCAGAGGAGCTATCATAGCACTAATATACTCAACTTAGGAGAATTTTCGTTGTCGGATAATTTCGTAAAGTACACTTCCGCAAGCAACAGCAACATTCAGTGAAGCAATAGCGCCTTCCATAGGAAGTTTTGCTTTTTCTGAAACGATATTCAAAATCCCTTTAGAAATTCCTTTTTCTTCCGATCCCATGATCAAGGCAATGGGTTTTTTGAAATCAACTTCATAAATCATTGCTTCTGCTTTTTCAGAAATAGCGATAGGCTCTACATCATGTGCTTGTAAAAGATAGATTGCATCTTTTAGATGATCTACTTTTGCAATGGGAACTGAAAATAAAGCCCCTGCTGAGGTTTTGATGGTGTCGGAATTGATTCGCGCACTTCCCGTTTGAGGTAAAATGATCCCTGCAACTCCAGTGGCAGATGCACTACGGATGATAGCGCCTAGGTTACGCGTGTCGGTAATATTATCGAGTAGAAGGAAAATAGGAGTTTGATCTTCTTTAAGTACTTTTTCAATTAAGAGTTCTAAATCCCAATACGAAATAGGCGAAATTGTAGCAACTGCACCTTGATGGTTTTTATTTGAAAAACGATCGAGACGTTCTATGGGTACATAACTGTGTGCTACTTTTTTTTCTCGAAGTAAATTTTCTAGTTGTTTAAAAAGGGGACTTCTTTGGTCTTTTAGCAAAAAAACTTTTTCAAGATTCTGATTTGCTTCTATGCATTCTATAATGGCACGAACGCCAAAGATTTCTTGTGTATCCATTTTAAAATTTTAACAAAGCTAATTGTTTTTAAGCATTTGTATATGAAACTGGGGTATAAAAAAACCCGCCGTATAGGCGGGTTTAATTTAGTATCTAAACGATTTCTAGAATAAAGTTGTCGTTTGGAAAAATGTTGGTAATGGAGAAGGTACATTAGCATTTGTATCTACTTCATTTTGTGGATAAAGGAAACGTTGTGGGTATCCAGTAGCCGATGTGTCTCCAGTAAGTTTGTTAGGAACACCGATATAATTACCTGTTCTTCTCAAATCATGGAAAGCAACTAGCTCACCAATTAAAGTGATGTACTTTTCTTCTAAAACTTCCATCTTTAGAGTAGCACCCGTAGAAGATGAAGCAGGAAATTGTGTTGCATCAGAACCGTATTCAGCAGCTAAAGCTGTTCTTACGTTGTTCAAATGTCCTCTAGCACCAGCATCATCTGCTCCAAGCTTAGCCTCTGCAAGAATTAACTGATTCTCGTAATAAGTAGCAATAGGCATAGACGATGTTTGACTGTATCTTCCACCGTCATTCGTGTTGATTAATGTACGGTAAGCAGGATCTCCAGGTGTACCATCTGCTAAGAAATAACTAGCATAAATAAGGCTATTACCAGGAGTTGTTAATGCTCTATCAACAGTTCCATCTAATAAATTAGCTAAATGCGAATCCGTAGCAACCAAATAATCTTGTCTTTGGTCAATAACGAATTGATACATTAAGTTTCTGTTGTATTGCGCATTTCCGTGTTGCGTTACTAAATCATTTGCTCTTGAAGAGATTCCTTGATTTGCATGTGAAATTGCTAAAGCATTGTTTCCTGAAGCTAAAGCATAACGTGCAGCTAGCGTATGACCAGCTTCTGCCCAAGTTCCTCCTGCTAATCGAGCACCACCATAACCAGCAGCAATAGTTGCAGCACCAACTTTGGTAATTCCAGATTCAATCAAACTAATCCCTCCGCTTACTACAGTTGCTTGCGCATCGTAAGCTGGTTGAGAAAATTCATTAGGTTGAACTGCTTCACTAAAGGGTACGTCTCCGTAAAGAAGTGCCATATCAGCAAACATTGTTCCCTGAAGAATCTCAGCAATACCTCTGATTAGATCAGAAGCGCTTTCATCATCAATAATAAGCTGTGCATTATTGATACCAGCAATATAAGTATCATTCCACATGTCATTATAGTTCCCACGGTTGGGAGAGTAGGTGTTTAATGTCAAGTATTGACGGTCACCACCACTCATTTGATTGTTAAATACAGCTGCATAACGAGCATTGTTACTTCCCATGTGTTGCATAAGTGCTAATTGTACCTGACCGATAATAAGGTCAGAAGAAGCAACTACAAATGCATTTGGATCATCATTCAGATCCTCTGTATAGCTTTCACAGCTAGCTATCGCTAGTACCGCGAAAATCGGTAATATAAATTTGTATAGTTTCATAGTTGTTTTTTTTAAAATCCAATTCTAAGTGTAGTGATAAATGAACGTGTTCCAGGATTACTGAAATACTCTAACCCTCTACCTCTTGAAGCTCCTGTCAAGTTATTTTCAGGATCAAATTCGTCAATTTCTGACCAAGTATACAGGTTTCTTCCCGAAACAGAAAGATTCATTGAGCTGATGTTAAGGCTCTCAATTAAGGCTGTATCAAATTTGTAGGTAAGTGTTATCTCTCTTAGTTTAATCCAAGAAGCATCCATGATGAAAGGTTCTCCTACATCACCAAAACCACCACCGTTAGTTGTCCACCATTCAGAATCAATTACAACTGGACCAGCGCCAAAGTCATCGATGTATCCACGGAAAGACTCTCCGTTTTCAACTGGTGCTCCTGCAGCATTCACAATAGTACCACCTGTATTATTAACATTTTTAGCTCCAGTATCTGCATGAGTACCCATATAGTTCAATACACCATAAGTACCATTCCATACATCATTTCCTTGGGAAGTCTCAAACATAGTAGATAAAGAGAAGTTCTTGTAATCTACATTGAAACCAAGACCTGCACGATAATCTGGATTAGGATCACCTACACCAACTTTCTTTTCAGCAGCTGCATTAGGAAAACCGTTTGCATTTGTTACATAATTACCTGCAGCATCACGTTCGTAAACTCCACTTCTGAGTACACCAAAAGGATATCCTTCTGCAATACCTGATGAAGTAGAAGTAAATCCATCAAGAATGAAATATGAACTACCCGCTAAATCGGAAACGATGTTTTTGTTTTGAGTAAAACTTCCACTAAGATTGATGTTCAAATCTTCGCCTCTAAGTACATCCACTTTAAAGTCAATTTCAAGACCTTTGTTTGTTACTGTAGCAGCATTCTGTAGTGAAGAGCTAAATCCTGAAGATGGAGTAGTTGGCAAAGCCAAAATAACACCCGTAGTTTCATTGTCGTAGTATGTAGCACCAAGAGTAACTCTGTTGTCAAACATACGTACATCGAAACCAAATTCAAGTTCAGTTTTTCTTTCTTCTTCTAAGTCAGGATTTCCTCGAGTAGCAGATTGAGTAAAAGGGTTTCCGTAAAGAGAACCTTCTAAACCATCACCCCAGCTCGATGAAGTTCCACCAGGACCAAATGTAGTAGAAGTTGCATAAGGACTAGCCTCAATTCCAACCTCACCATAACCAATTCTAAATTTACCGAAGTTTAAGAAATCAGCATTTACTAAATCTGTAAACTTGTATCCAAAAGATGCACTAGGATAGAAGATGACTCCAGCTCCAGGCAAAGTAGATACGCGTTCTCCACGTCCAGTCAATTCCAATAGGAAGTTGTCATACAATTCAAGATTGATAAGTCCGTAAACACCACTTTTAGTAGTTAAAGATGTAAATCCTGAAGGAGATGAGTTTAAACCAGTTGTGTTTCCAGGATTAAAGTAAATCTGATCTGGATTTGTGAAGTTAGCTTCAAAAGCACTAAGTCTTCTGTAGTTATTTTCAAATTGTTGGTAACCTACAACATAGTTGATGCTAATATCATCTGTGATAGTGTTATCACCTGTAATGAATAAGTTCAACTGAGAGTTTTTCTCTGTAATACGATCTTCATTCCAGATACCATTGTTTCCACTACCAGCAGAACCTGCAGGTTGGTAATCAGTACGATTATCTTGATAGAAATCAACACTATAACGAGCAACAAGATTCAAGAAGCCTAATTTATAGTTCACCTCAGGAGCAAAAATAAATCGATCAACCGTGTTAACGTTCTGTTGTTGATTCATCGTCCAAATCGGGTTGTTGTATGTAGGCGCAGCGTAGTTAAACGATCCACTTGCGTTGTCAAACGTTCTGTAAGAACCTGTTGGACGACGGTAACTTCTGTGTGAATTTGGAGTAACTGAAGTTACACCATCAACTATTCTGTAGTTTGTTCCTTGCCAGTCACGAATATCAAAATCAGGTGAAGTTCTTAAGTAACCTAAGTAAAGACCATTCAAGTTAGATCCAGTCTGAACTCTATTCGAGTCGATACTAGTGTATGAAGATGAGATTTTAAATAACAAGTTTTCGTTAGCCTGAGTTGTGTTATTTAATTTCAAGGTAGTTCTCTTGTAATCAGAGTTACCTTTCATGATACCATCTTGATCATAGTTTGCAAAAGAAAGGTATGTTCTAGACTTTTCGTCGCTGTAAGATAAGTTTACAGAGTTTTCATAGGTATAACCATTTCCAAATACAGCATCTCTGTTTGTTTGGTTGTATATGGTTTTGTTGTTCTTAGTAGTTATGCTACCAATTCTTCTTCCATCAGGAGTTTCAAAGTAACCACCACTGAAATCATAATCATCAGCACCACCAGCACGTAAAGAAATTTCATCACCATAAGTTACAGAAGTAGATTGGTTATAAAATCCTACACCAGGTGATCCAGACCAAATACCATCAAATCCTTGTCCCCAAGTACTTTGTTTGTTCCATTCAGCATTGATTTGATCAACAGAAATCGCAGATTTCACATTAACACTCCATCCTTTACTGTCTGAAGAACCTCTTTTAGTTTCAATAACCAAAACCCCATTTGCAGCACCAGTACCGTAAATTGCCGCAGCAGATGCTCCTTTAATTACTGTAACCGAAGCAATATCTTCTGGGTTGATGTCATTCAAACGTGATTGTTGAACAACTCCACCAGTACCTCCGCCAATGGCAGCGTTAGATATAATTGCACCATCCAATACGATCAATGGAGAGTTGTCCCCGTTGATTGTGTTTTGACCACGTAATTGAATATAAGCTCCAGAACCTGGATCTCCCGAGTTACGTGTAATGTTTACACCAGATGTTTTTCCAGATAAACCTTGAAGAACACCAGACTCTCCAGAACGTTGTAATTGCTCAACCTCTACTTTGGTTGTAGAAGAAAGATCATCATCTTTTTTCTTTTCTAACCCAAGAGCTGTAAGTACAATCTCGTCCAATTCGTTATCAGCTTGAAGAGAAACACTAATTGCATCAGACGATCCAACTGTAGATTCCATAGTTTGATAACCAATAAAGCTGATTTCTAGAACAGCGCCTTCAGCAACTTCAATAGAATAGTTTCCATCAAAATCAGTGCTAACTCCGTTACTAGTGCCTTGTTCTACAACAGATGCTCCTGGTAGTGGAATTCCACTATCGTCGGAGACTACTCCTGTTACTGTCTTTTGTGCCATCGCTGTGAATGCAAGAAGCATCATCGCAGACGACATTAGTAATAGTTTTTTCATATTTATAAATATAGTTAATAATAATTATCTCACGAAAATATAACTTTTACTTAATATTAACATAATTTTAAGTGTTTATTTATCAAAAATTAGGTAAAAGGGCTCAGGCTAACACGAAAATTGATGATATCCTATTTTTCTAAACCCAAAATACTTTTATTTCACAACCATAGAATAGCACTGTATTTTATTAATAGTTGTTTTATTTTTTGTTTGTGACCTGCTATTTAATCGTGTATTTAAATACCATCACTTTTTGGTTGACCCCTAAAATCAAAAGAAATTCTGTTATTCCACAGATTAAAATATTTAATCTATTTTTAGTGAAAATCATTTTATGAAATTATCGCTTCCTATTGCTTATAAAACAATTTTATTTTTAGGACTTTTCGTAGGCTGTTCTTCTACACCAAAAGTTCTTTTTCAAGACCTTGTTGATACTGAAACGAAATTTATCCGTTATCAGGATAAAAAAACAGTTGCTTTTACCAGTTCAGGAGTATCGTTTTCTAATGAGTTTGATGGCGCCCGATTGAATGCAGTTGATCAGCTAAACGATAGTGTTTTTATTGTGACGATACAACCAGAAAACGAACCCATCAACCACAGTCCTTTTTATGCTTTTAATGTTTGGAGTTCTTCGCCAAAAGAAATAACCCTTAAATTTAAATATCCAGGTAAATACAAACATCGGTATGTCCCAAAAATCAAATCCAATGAAATTTGGTCGACTGCTGATTCTCTCAGCTTTCAATTTGAAGAACAATACAGTTTTTTAAAACTTCAAACGAATCCCAACCCTAAAACCGTTTCGGGACAAGAATTACATACAAGTAGCGATGTTTATTCATGGGTAGATCAACTCATTAAAGGAAAAGAAAATTATGTCCGATCGAAAACAATTGGTAAGACGAGGTTAAAACGGCCTTTCAAGGTTTTGGATATATATAAAGGTTCGCCTGATAATAAACCCGTACTTGTTTTGTTGACACGACAGCATCCACCAGAAGTTACGGGTTACTTTGCTTTTCAAGCATTTTTATCCACAATACTTGAAGACAATCCATTAACGTCGAGTTTTTTGGATCAATATAGAATCTTAGCTTTTCCACTGATGAATCCTGATGGAGTTGACCTAGGACATTGGAGACACAATGCTGGAGGTGTAGACACCAACCGGGATTGGTCTTATTATAATCAACCTGAAGTAAAAACAACAGTTGATTATATCACCAAGGTACTCAATAAGAATAATTCAAAACTTGTTTTAGGGCTTGACTTTCATTCTACTTGGTATGATGTTTTTTACACCAATAAAGAACGCGAGTCTACTGCACTTCCAGAATTTTTACCCAAGTGGTTTTCAGCATTAGAGGATAATATCCCCGATTATAAGGTCAACGAAAAGTCGAGTAACAGCACCAAGCCCGTTTCAAAAGGTTGGTTTTTATATGGCCACAATGCCGTTGGAGTTACCTATGAAATTGGAGATGATACACCTCGAGATCGCATTCAATTGATTGGGATGGAATCTGCAAAAGCAATGATGAAAATTTTAGAAGAGTAGGAGTCTACTGTTCTAAGCTTTTAAAAAACATAATTAACTTTTCCTCCGACTTGAATTTTTTGATTCCTTTGGACTTTATGACATCTTCTGGGCGAAGTAGGTTGCGGATGCTTTTCATTTTCAAATTAATTTCGTTGGGTAAACTATTCCCTTCTGCCAAATAAAAAGACAGAACATCTCTGAAGCGTGGAGCAATATCTTTATCTAATGAAGTTTTTGCTAATCTACCCTCGGAGAGTTTCTTTTTGTCTTGTCTATATAACCGATAGTTTTCTCCTTCAAACAAAAGAATTAAATAGCCATCTGTTGTTTCATCTTTTTTGCTTTCGAAGCTAAGGTATTGGTATGTTTTATTATTGAAAGTTGCCCGTAAGTTTTTGTCTTTTAAGAGTGCTTCTTCTGAAGTTTCTTGTGTTGTGCTTTTTCCGATCTCAATTTCATCGTTATAACCATTGTATCGCAGCAACAAATTTGCTTTTGCTTTTTCGTTTCCTCGCTCAACTTTTGCAAGAGCAAAGGTTTTCATTGAATAGGGACTACCCGATATTTTCGACAAATCCAATGTTCTCTGGTTGTTCTTTTGTGCTATAATTTTAACTACCTCAAAATTATCGCCATTGTTCAAATTGAAATTTTCTTGACTGAAAACAGTAAAGCTAAAAAGAAAAAATAGTAGGGTTGTTTTTAAATAATTCATGCACAAATGTAGGTAAAAATAATAATCAACTAAGGTGTATTTTTTTTGGCACAAAAATTTATGGGAATCATTCTTCCATTACCTTTGATGATTTATTAGAAAACCGATCATGTCATCAGCACCCTTTATTGAAAAAGTAAATCAACTTGCTGAAGCGGGAACGCCCTTCTTTTTTATGATTGATTTTGAGAAAAAAAAGCCCCTTGTATATGCTCTTGAAGAAGCCGCAGAAAAAAACATTCTATTTGATGTTGGTGGGTTTCGTAATTATAGTTTGCCAAAACAAAAACCTAGGGTACACCCAATAGTACCCATGCAGAATTCAATAGACAGCTACGCAGCTGCTTTTGATCTGGTGCAGGAACACCTCAATCGAGGCGATAGTTATTTGGTGAACCTCACTTTTCCAACACCAGTTTCCTACAATGGGAATCTGAAGGACCTCTTCTACAATGCTCATAGTCGATACAAGCTGTACTTCAAGGATCAGTTTGTGAGTTATTCCCCCGAATGTTTTGTGAAAATTACAGGAGATAGCATTTATTCATACCCGATGAAAGGCACCATCTCAACAGCGATTCCAAATGCGGAACAACGGGTCTTGGGTAATCCCAAGGAAATTGCTGAGCATGCTACTATTGTTGACCTTATTCGCAATGATTTATCGGTCTATGCCCAAGAGGTACGAGTCAACCGTTATCGGTATGTAGATCAGATTAAAGTGCAAGACGATAGTTTACTTCAAGTAAGCTCTGAAATTGAAGGTATTTTAAAGAATGGTTGGAAGAAGAAGCTCGGGCAGCTTCTCTGGGATATGCTTCCCGCTGGATCCATTTCAGGGGCGCCCAAAACCAAGACGTTAGCAATAATTAGATCCGTTGAAGCGGATTCTCGCGGATATTATACGGGAGTTTATGGCTATTTTGACGGACAAAACTTGGATAGCGCAGTGGCCATTCGCTTTTTAGAAAGAAAAGGGCAAAACTTTTTCTATCGAAGTGGAGGAGGGGTTACCTCCCAGAGTAATTGTAAAAAGGAATACCAGGAACTTTTAGATAAAATATATGTACCCACTCTTTGAATCCATTCGCGTGGAAGGAGGACAGGTTCACCTGCTTCAGTACCACCAAGCTCGAGTTGAGCGATCCTACCGCCAACTTTTTCAAAAGGAATGTAATTGGAAGCTAATTGCATTAGTTCCTGAACTTCCAGCAACAGGAGTATATAAACTTCGTTTCCTTTATAACGATCGTTTCTTTTCTTTTGAACTTATTCCCTACATCGTTCGAAAAACAGAAACCTTAAAACTCATTGAGATTGACGATTATCAATATGATTTGAAGTTTACCGATCGTTCTGGGATTGATCAGGCCCTTGCTTTAGGTGGGGACTGTGACGATGTTTTGATGACCAAAAACGGCTTGTTGACCGACACGTCTTATTGCAACATTCTTTTGTTCGATGGAAGGGATTGGATTACACCCGAAAAACCCTTGTTTGAAGGCGTACAGCGCAGTTATCTTTTAGACCATAAAAAAATCCAAAAGGCAAGCATTCGGTCGACAGACCTTTCTAATTACCAAAGCTTTCAGTTGATTAATGCAATGAATCCCTTTGTGGAAAATCGATTTCTGTCTGTTGGGGGGATTGTATAAAAAAACCACCCCAATGGGGTGGTTTTTAAAACAAAAATAATAGGAATTACTCATTAATTTCTGTAGGAATAAATTGGTCAACTAAACCAGGGAAATTTGCATTTGAAGAAGATTCTGTTGAAGGATACAAAAACCGTTGAGGTATGGTCGTTGCACCTGAACCTTTTATTGGAACACCAATAAGATTTTTAGTTCTTCTGATATCTTGATATGTTGGTAAACCAATCACAGAACAATATTTCTCAATTAAAACTTCTAATCGTAAAGCATCATTTGTGTCTAATCCTTTGTTTAAAATACCTCCAGCTTCAAAATCGCCTATTTCATAAGCATCGTATTGAGCGTCAAATCTTAAAGCATTACTTGCTCTAACTTTATTTAACGCTTCTAATGCAGTTGAAGGATCAGCTGGATTTGAAAGTAGAGAAGCT
>CBFHHG010000015.1:0-23417 GCA_965655585.1 Candidatus Arcticimaribacter sp.
CAATCCCATTCCCCACTTAAACTATACGCTCCAGAAGTTTCAATATGGGTGCTAATCCCTTTACTTTTTAGTTCAGAAGTCAAAGGATCCATTGGCCACATCAAGGGTTCGCCTCCAGTTACAACTACCGTATCAGATGACTTCTTAGCCTCCTCTACAATCGGCTCTATTGCCGTAGGCGGATGTAATTTAGCGTTCCAGCTTTCTTTTACATCACACCAATGACAGCCAACATCACATCCTCCGATGCGTATAAAATAAGCTGCACTCCCCTTGTGATAGCCTTCGCCCTGTAAGGTGTAAAAAGCCTCCATAAGAGGTAAGTATAAACCCTGCGCTACATTTTGGTTCAGTTCGTTTTCTGTCATGGGACAAAGATAATCTAATCTTGAAAAATGTCCGCTTGGATATACCTTAAATACCTATAAAATCATATGTTTAAAAAAAGACTACCTTTAAACATGCAAAAGATTTCACCTTTTCACTTAGCCATCCCAGTTCACCAGCTCGCTGTTGCACGTGACTTTTATGAAAATAAACTTGGACTTACTCCCGGGAGGACAAGTGACCAATGGGCTGACTATAACTTTTTTGGGCACCAATTGGTCGTTCATGAGGATACTGCGTTTAAAGGCCACAAACATTTCAATGAAGTAGACGGAAAGTCTGTTCCGATTCCTCATTTTGGGATTGTGCTTCCTTGGGATGATTTTCAAAACTTCAGTAATCACCTAGTCTCAAAAAACGTTCCGTTTGAAATTGCCCCCTATCTCAGATTTGAAGGAAAAGCCGGAGAACAGATGACCCTTTTTTTTTATGACCCTTCAGGTAATGCATTAGAATTTAAATGCTTTAGAAATATGGATCAATTATTCGCAACTTAATGACGTATTCAACTCAAGTAAACCGACTCTTTTCGATTGTTTTTGGTGAAAAAATACAAAAACGCTTTGAAAGTATTATTCTTGTCCTTGCTGGCTTAGGGTTTCTAATCCACCTTTTGCTCATTGTACTAAAGGTCAACAACATTGGTTTTATTTCCGATATAAACAGCACCTTATTAAATGATCCTATAACTGCAATTTATACCCCTTTTTCACTGATTTTGATCTATGAAGTTTATTTGTTGGTGTTCTATCTCCCGCGTTCATTCACCTCCTGTGTTTCCAAACAGTTTGAGATCATTTCATTGATTGTAATTCGTAAAATATTCAAAGATATTCCACAAATGGATCTTCAAGGAGATTGGTATTTGAGTCAACATAATTTGGAGTTGATGGTCGATTTGCTGGGCTTCCTCCTCCTCTTTCTGTTGATTTACCTCTTCAACAAAGGCAAGGATCGCCTCCCAAAAAGGCCTGTGAATGACCCCAAATTAATCAATTTCATAAGTTCCAAAAAGTTGGTGAGTTTAGCTTTACTTTTTTTTCTTATAATCACCTCGTGCTATTCCTTAGTCTCGTGGTCGATGGATACCTATATCGATGGATTTGTAGGCAATGTTGACGGTGTGTTTTTCAATCAGTTTTTTACCCTACTGATTTTAACTGATGTGATTATTCTTTTAATCTCCTTTCGCTATACAGAGGAGTACAGTAAATTGATTCGTAATACTGGATTTATTATTGCAACCATTTTGATCCGTCTTTCTTTTTCAGCAGACGGGTTCTTGAATATTATTTTGATTTTAACAGGAGTAGGTTTCGCATTGTTAATTCTACAAATCTTCAATGCTATGGAAAACCCTAAGCTTGATTCCACTGCCTAGCCAAAAATGTGTTTTGCAACAACATGGCAATGGTCATGGGGCCAACTCCTCCGGGAACCGGGGTAATATAACTCGCCTTTGCAGCTACTTCGTCAAAAGCAACATCACCTTTGATTACATAACCTTTTGGATGGGTATCGTCTGCTACGCGGGTGATACCTACATCGATAATGGTCGCTCCTTCTTTTACCATATCGGCGGTAAGGTATTCGGGTATTCCAAGAGCCATAACCACGATATCGGCCTGTCGGGTGAGTTCGGCTAGGTTCTGCGTTCTACTATGAGCAACGGTTACAGTAGCGTCTCCGGCTGGGCCTTTCTGGCTCATTAAAATACTGATGGGGCGTCCAACAATATGGCTTCTCCCAACAACAACACAATGCTTCCCTGATGTTGGAACTTTATAGCGTTCCAAAAGTTGCATAATTCCAAAGGGAGTTGCAGGGATAAAAGCATCCAAGTCCAATGCCATCCGCCCAAAATTAGCAGGATGAAAACCATCCACATCTTTCTTGGGATCTATAGCCAACAAAACACGCTCTTCATTAATGTGTTTTGGCAAGGGCAACTGAACGATATAACCGTCCAATGTAGCGTCTTGATTCAACTGTTCTATCTGAAGAAGTAAGGCTTCTTCGGTTGTATCGTCTTCTAAACGGATGAGGGTAGATTCGAAACCAATTTGCTCACATGAACGTACTTTACTGCCTACGTAGGTCAAACTAGCACCATCACTACCAACCAAAACTGCGGCTAAATGAGGAGCGCGCTCTCCGCGTTCTTTCATAGCCGATACTTTTAGTTTAATCTCTTCTTTAATCTCTTGCGAGGTCTTCTTTCCGTCTAGTAAAATCATAATTTATATTATCGTCCTCCTTGGAACATTTGCATCATTTGCTTTCCTTTTCCACCTTGCATCATCTTCATCATCTTACTCATTTGATGAAACTGCTTTACCATCTGGTTCACCTCATTCAAGTCACGACCAGCACCCTTTGCGATTCTCTTTTTACGGTTTACGTTCAAAAGATCTGGATTCGTCCGCTCAGTTGGAGTCATCGAGCCGATGATTGCCTCTATATATTTAAATGCGTCATCGTCAATATCAACGCCCTTCATGGCCTTATCTACCCCAGGAATCATCCCCATAAGATCTTTCATATTCCCCATCTTCTTTACTTGTTGAATCTGGGTTAAAAAATCGTCAAAACCAAATTGATTTTTAGCGATTTTCTTACTGATTTTTCGAGCTTGTTCTTGGTCAAATTGATCTTGTGCACGTTCAACTAAGGAAACAACATCTCCCATCCCTAGGATACGATCGGCCATACGATCGGGATAGAAAATATCCAAAGCTTCCATCTTTTCACCTGTACCAATAAACTTGATGGGCTTTTGCACCACGGTCTTAATGGAGAGCGCTGCCCCTCCACGGGTATCTCCATCTAATTTGGTTAATACAACCCCATCAAAATTCAATACATCATGAAAGGCTTTAGCTGTGTTGACCGCATCTTGTCCCGTCATTGAGTCAACCACAAAGAGGGTTTCGTCTGGCTTTACTGCTTTGTGAATATCCGAAATTTCTTTCATCAAAACCTCATCTACAGCCAAACGTCCTGCAGTATCGACAAGCACTGAATCGTATTTGTTTGCTTTAGCAAAGGCAATCCCAGCCAGGGCAATTTTTACAGGGTCTTTTTCGTCAAGGTCTTTATAAATACCAGCTCCCACTTGTTCTGCAACAATGGTCAATTGATCTATCGCTGCAGGGCGATACACATCACAAGCTACTAAGAGTGGGTTTTTTGCTTTCTTATTCTTAAGGTGAAGGGCAAGTTTTCCAGAAAAGGTAGTCTTTCCTGATCCCTGAAGACCCGACATTAAAATCACACTGGGTTTTGAAGCCAAATTAACTCCGGCAACTTCACCTCCCATAAGCTGGGTCAATTCATCCTTGACTATCTTAACCAAGAGTTGCCCTGGGTTGAGGGTTGTAAGAACTTCCTGTCCTAGCGCTTTTTCTTTTACTCTATTGGTAAATTCTTTCGCGATTTTAAAGTTAACATCCGCATCAAGCAAAGCACGCCTTACTTCTTTCAAGGTTTCAGCTACGTTAATCTCCGTAATCTTTCCGTGTCCTTTGAGAACTTGAAAGGCTTTATCTAACTTACCACTTAAACTATCAAACATGGGAATACATTTATAAAAACAAATTTACTTTTTTTTCGGGGAAATGGAGAAGTAAGGAAATAGAATTTAAAAGGAATACAAAGCTGCTAATCAAAATCGAGCATGCCAATCACAACCGTGTGTGGGAATGTAATCGCAGCGAGAAAAGTGAAAAACAACGGGATAAAATAGGATGCATTTACATCAAAAAAGAAGTAGGCAGCAATTAAACCCAACAAGGAAAGCAGCCAATAGACCAAAGATGATCGAATGTATCCTCTAATTGTTTCAAGGTTAATCGCACCATCTAAGTACATCAATTGATCTTGAATAGAGGGAATGCTGTGCCAAAAAACAAAATATACTGCAAAAGAAAAAAGTAAGCTTGTTGTTGAAAAGAGAATAGCAAGAAGTACTAGGGCTAAAACTTCTTTCAGATATACCTTAGTGGTTACGGAAAGAAAAAAAGCAAGTGTACTGAACATAACTGCCAAGACAAGGGTTGTTATGCGATATGTTTCAGCGGCAAAAGTAACCCCACTCAGTTGTTCTATCAAAACATCTACTGCTGGTATTTGAGAGCTAAACAAAAGACCAAAAACCAAAAGGCCATAAAAAGTATATCCCAGTTTTTTTAACCAAAGAGAAGCGGTCTTTCTTTTTAAAAAGGAATCCCAATGCTGCTGTCCAAAATGAAAACCACTGAATAAAACAAAGAAGAACAATCCGAAATTTGGAAGGTGAAAAAAGAGGATTGCTCCCAAAAAAACAACACCAATGTAGGTGAAAATGAGTGTTAGGAAGAATCTAAATTGGGTATTCTTGTATTTTTTTTGAAGTAATCGGATATCGTTTGCTCCATGAATTAAGCCAGCAGAGAAAATTAAAAACAGGCCCAAAGCATCTGCTAACACATTATTTAAGAGCAATCCAACAGCTATGAACGATATTGTTAGTAAAATAGTGAATTGATAATATTTTGCCCTTAAAATCATAAGAATGTTTAATTTTTATGTAAATTTATTGTTATATATTTAGTGAGTAAGTTTTTATTTCTTTAAATTTACCTAAACAAAAACAAATAATTATATTTTATTATGGAAAAATTTCTAAATTTTATGGCTGTTGTTCCAGAGATGGCGACAGATGATTATGTAGGGTTCACATTCTTTGTAGGATGTATGGCAATGATGGCAGCATCTGCATTTTTCTTCCTTTCATTAAGCTCATTTGACAGCAAATGGAGAACTTCGATTTTAGTATCGGGTTTAATTACGTTCATCGCAGCAGTACACTACTGGTACATGCGTGACTATTGGGCAACAAATGCTACATCACCAACATTCTTCCGTTATGTGGATTGGGTATTGACTGTTCCATTGATGTGTGTTGAATTTTATTTAATTCTAAAAGCAGCTGGAGCAACAAAACAATTGATGTGGAAACTAATTTTCCTTTCTGTTGTTATGTTAGTTACAGGTTACTTAGGAGAAGCTGTTTACAATACTGGATCTGGACCTGCTCTTTGGGGACTTGCATCAGGTATCGCTTACTTCGTTATCGTATATGAAATCTGGTTTGGTGGAGCTGCAAAGTTAGCTCAATCTGCTGGTGGTGCAGTCGAGTCGGCTCACAAAACACTTTGTAAATTCGTTTTAATCGGGTGGGCTATTTACCCAATCGGATACATGGCTGGTACTGAAGGATGGTACAGCGGTATTTTCGGTGGATTAGAAATGGATGTAATTTACAATATTGGGGATGCAATCAATAAAATCGGTTTCGGTTTAGTTGTATACAACCTTGCTGTGAATTCAAAAGCATAAGTCTGGACTTCGGTTCTTGCTTAAAAGAAAAACCGCTCATTGAGCGGTTTTTTTTATGCCTTTTTGTAGGTGTTTACATGCGGTCAGGTGCCTGAATTCCTAATAGACCCAAAGAATCTTGGAGTATCGATGCAACCTCATGCGACAACGTAACCCGCATGCTCTTTGTGGCGTCATTGGACTCCCCAAGTATGGATACGTTCTGATAGAACGAATTAAACAACTTCACTAAATCGTAACTATAATTTGCTATCACGGCTGGACTATAGGATTTAGCAGCCTGCTGAATCACATTTGGGTACAGCATGAGGTGTTTGATGATTTCTTTTTCTCGCGGATCTAAAATCAAAGCAAGATCTAAAGTAGTCGGTACTTGCTCAGCTTTTCTCAAGATCGATTGTATTCGTGCATAGGTATACTGAATAAAAGGGCCTGTATTCCCTGCAAAATCGACCGAACTTTCAGGGTCAAATAAAATGCGCTTCTTGGGGTCTACCTTAAGTATAAAATACTTTAATGCACCCATACCAATGGTTCGATATAAGGAGGTTTTTTCTTCTTCAGAAAGACCATCCAGTTTCCCGAGATCTTCGGCTATTGTTTGGGCTGTTAGTTGCATTTCGACCATCAGATCATCAGCATCAACTACAGTCCCTTCTCTACTTTTCATTTTGCCTTGAGGCAAATCGACCATTCCATAACTCAAATGAAAGAGTGACTGAGCCCAATCGTATCCTAATTTTTTCAAAACCAAGAAAAGTACTTGAAAATGATAATCTTGTTCGTTCCCTACCGTATAAACCAATCCAGTCATAGCAGGATTATCGCGATAACGCTGCAAAGCAGTCCCTAGGTCTTGTGTCATATACACTGCTGTTCCATCAGATCGCAAAAGTAGCTTTTCATCCAAACCTTCATCTGAAAGATCAATCCAAACCGAACCGTCTTCTTTTTTATAAAAAATGGAGCGCGATAAGCCATCTTCAATCAGATCCTTTCCCAATAAATAAGTGTCACTCTCGTAGTAGTAAGAATCAAAAGAAACTCCCATTGAATCATAAGTCGTTGCAAAACCAGCATAAACCCAAGCGTTCATGGTTTTCCATAAAGCAACAACTTCTTGGTCTCCAGCTTCCCACAAACGAAGCATTTGCTGCGCTTTAACAAAGAGTGGTGCCTTTGCTTTAGCCTCCTCTTCGCTCAGCCCTTCGGACATCAAAACGGCAATTTCTTCTTTATACTTTTTATCAAACATCACATAGTAGTTCCCTACCAACTTATCCCCTTTCAAACCTGTACTTTCAGGAGTTTCCCCATTACCATAATCTTGCCAGGCTACCATAGACTTGCAGATATGAATTCCACGATCGTTGATGATTTGTGTTTTTACTACTTTTTTACCACTGGCTTCTATGATATTCGCAACCGCATAGCCCAAAAGGTTGTTACGAACGTGCCCTAAGTGCAGCGGTTTATTGGTGTTTGGAGAAGAATATTCGACTAAGACTGTGGCACTTGTTTTATTTAAAACAACGGATCCATAGTTCGGAGTAGCTCGAATTTCTTTTAATTCATTGATGAAAAATGCATCTGTTATCTCTAAATTCAAAAAACCTTTGACAACATTGAACCCTTTTACCCATTCCAAGTGCTCAATAAGAGCTGCTCCAAGGGTTTCTCCAATCTGAACAGGATTTCCCTTTATCGTGCGCAATAAGCCGAAAACAACTAATGTAATGTCTCCTTCAAATTCCTTGCGAGTAGCCTGAAATTCGAACTCCGAGATCGATACATTAAACGTTTCTTGGATAATCTGCTCTAGAGCGGGCGCGAGTTGCGTTGAGATCGAGTTCATAAATGAATTTCGGCAAATATAATTATTATGTACAAATTATCAGGTCTAATAGATATCCATTATATTTAAAGGAAAAAATGCTTTTAAACGTTTCGTACAACGATCGCAAAATAAAAGAACAAATTGACCGGGAAGTTGGCCCACCCTTTTCGCTCAGAGAGCGCTGGAAGCTAGGGGGTATAGGTTCTTCTAAGCTTGCGATAACTCATGCTTCAATAGATCTTCACAACCTTTTGGTATTGGACAACAACAGCAATAGTTGTAACGTTGAATTACGTCCTAAAGGGATCATTGTCCGTTTCCGAAGTCTTTTGGAGACTTACGGACTTGTAATTCCCTACTATAAATTAAAAGTTTATAAAGGCCAAGCCCAAGAATATTCTATTTACAAAGACCAATTTTGTATTAAAGTAGCCGCTACAGAAAAAAGCACCCACCTATATTTTAAAAAATTAATCACCCAAAAGACCGCCGCATTACCTACACCATTAGAGGAGTTATAAAAACTATTGTATGAAAATTTTATTAACTGGTGCCAATGGCTATATCGGCATGCGTCTACTTCCGCAGTTGCTCGATGCTGGACATGAAGTAATTTGTGCAGTTCGAGACCCTAAGAGGCTTTCGGTTACCAATGACGTGCTTGAAAGAGTTAAAGTAATCACCATTGATTTTTCTGATATTACAGAAGCCGAAGACATTCCAAACGATATCGATGCAGCATACTATTTACTGCATTCCATGTCTTCAACTCAAGGAGATTTTGAAGAGTTAGAAAATCGATGTGCCCACAACTTTTGTTCTTTGATTCAAAAAACCAATGTGCAGCAAGTCATTTATTTAAGTGGTATCGTCAACGATAAAAACCTATCCAAACACCTTCGCTCCAGAAAGAATGTAGAACAAATATTAGGAGGTGCCACTTTTAACCTCACAGTACTGAGGGCTGGTATTATTGTTGGTTCGGGAAGCGCGTCTTTTGAAATTATCCGGGATTTATGCGAAAAGCTACCCTTTATGATTACGCCAAAATGGGTTCGGACAAAATCACAGCCCATTGCCATTAGAAGTGTCATGGAATTTTTAATGGGTGTGTTGCTACATCCAGAATGCATGAATGATGCCTTTGACATCGGAGGACCCAATGTGTTGAGCTATAAAGAAATGCTGCATCTTTATGCGAAGACCCGGGGGTTTAAAAATTGGATATGGATCATTCCGATCATGACACCCCGACTTTCCTCTTATTGGCTTCACTTCGTAACGTCTACCTCCTACCCCCTTGCCGTACAATTGGTCAGTAGTATGAAAATGGAAGTGGTAGCCAATGACACGCGTTTGCAAACACGCTTGAACATCAAACCCTATACCTATGTAGAAGCGATTGAAATGGCCTTCATTAAAATCGAACAGAATTCTGTAATGAGCAGTTGGAAAGACAGTATGGTTAGTGGAAGTTTGCCCAAAGATCTTAAAAAGTACATCCAGGTTCCCAAATATGGAATCCTCAAAGATGAAAAAAAACTCAAAGGCATCGATCCAGAACAGACGCTTCAATCGCTTTGGAGAATTGGTGGCGATCAAGGATGGTATTATGCCAACTGGCTTTGGAAGCTACGTGGATATTTAGATCAATTAATCGGTGGTGTTGGATTGCGCAGAGGCCGTACCCATCCCGATAAGATTTTTACAGGTGACTCCTTAGACTTTTGGCGCGTCTTATTGGCTGATAAAAAAGAACAACGCCTTTTACTTTATGCAGAAATGAAATTGCCAGGAGAAGCTTGGTTGGAGTTTAAAATTGAAGGCGACACCTTATACCAAACAGCAACCTTTCGTCCACGAGGGCTTTGGGGTAGAGTTTATTGGTACAGCATTGTGCCCTTACACTTCTTTTTATTCAAAGGAATGATTCGCAATATTGCGCGCAGACGATAGAAGACAGTGCTTACCTTTTTTCAGAGGGTATAAGGACTTTATTTGTTGCACCCGTGTATATTTGTCTCGGACGGCCGATAGGCTCGTTATTCGTTCTCATTTCACGCCATTGAGCAATCCATCCCGGTAGGCGTCCTAGAGCAAACATTACGGTAAACATTTCAGTAGGGATTCCTAAAGCCCGGTAAATGATCCCAGAGTAAAAATCTACGTTAGGGTATAGTTTGCGATCTACAAAATACGGGTCAGAAAGTGCTTCTTGCTCCAAGCCTTTAGCGATATCGAGAATAGGATCAACTATTCCGAGTTCGTTTAAAACTTCATCGGCAGCTACCTTGATGATTTTTGCACGTGGATCAAAGTTTTTATAAACGCGATGTCCAAAGCCCATCAGGCGGAAAGGATCATTTTTATCTTTGGCTTTGGCCATGAATTTCTTGGTATCCCCACCATCCGCTTTGATGGCTTCAAGCATTTCAATAACCGCCTGGTTGGCTCCTCCGTGAAGTGGACCCCACAGCGCTGAAATACCTGCAGAAATTGAAGCGAATAAGCCTGCATGCGAAGATCCAACAATACGAACAGTAGAGGTAGAACAGTTTTGTTCGTGATCTGCATGTAGGATTAATAATTTATTTAAAGCAGCCGTAACAATCGGACTGGCAGTATAGGCTACATTGGGTTTTCTAAACATCATTTGAGCCACGTTGTCGATATAAGACAAGCTACTATCGTTATAATTCAGTGGAAGGCCTTTGACTTTTCTTTGTGTCCAAGCAACTAAAACTGGAAATTTAGCAAGAATGGTTACAATAGCGGCATACATTTCTTCTTCAGAGTCTACATCAACCGATGAAGGGTTAAAAGCGGTTAAAGCAGAAGTTAAAGAGGCTAAGATTCCCATCGGGTGGGCGGTCTTTGGAAAACTCTTTAATATCATTTTTAAATCCTCATCAACAATCGCTTCTTCGTTAATGTCTGCCTGAAATTTATCTAATTGAGCAGTTGTTGGAAGTTCTCCGAAAATCAATAAATAAGCAACTTCAAGGAAATTGGTACCATTGGCTAGGTCTTCAATGTCATACCCTCTGTACTTCAAAATCCCTTTTTCGCCATCCAAAAAAGTCACTGCACTCTGACATGATCCAGAATTCTTAAAGCCGGGGTCTAAAGTCACCAAGCCTGTTAACGATCTGAGGGTCTTGATGTCTATACCCAATTCATTTTCGGTTCCTCCAATTAAAGGGAATTCAAAAGTTTCGTTTTTATAGGTGAGTTTTACAGATTTTTCCATGATTCAGCTTGTTTAGAAGGTTGCAAATCTAAGGATTTTTAAGGGATTTTTAAAATAAAAAAAGGGGCATAAAGCCCCTTTTAACATTTCTTTACTTTAACAATTAGATTTTAAAGGCATTTCTTTTTGGGAAATAAGCTACTTGTCCTAATTCTTCTTCGATGCGTAATAACTGATTGTATTTAGCCATACGGTCGCTACGTGAAGCCGAACCTGTCTTGATCTGACCGGTATTTAATGCCACTGCTAAATCTGCAATGGTGTTGTCTTCTGTTTCACCAGAACGATGCGACATCACTGAAGTGTATCCAGCATTGTGCGCCATATTAACAGCTGCAATTGTTTCGGTTAATGTTCCAATTTGATTTACTTTAATCAAAATAGAATTTGCAATCGTTTCTTTAATTCCTTTAGACAAACGTTCTACATTGGTTACAAATAAATCATCTCCAACCAACTGAACCTTATCGCCTACTTTTTCAGTAAGTGATTTCCATCCTGCCCAATCGTTTTCATCCATACCATCTTCAATAGAAATGATTGGATATTGCGCACTCAACTCTGCTAAATAGCTCGCTTGTTCTTCTGAAGTTCTTTTGACTCCTTTATCGCCCTCAAAAAGGGTATAATCGTATACTCCGTTTTCGTAAAATTCTGCTGCTGCACAATCCAATGCGATCATAACGTCTTTTCCTGCAGTATAGCCTGCGTTCCCAATTGCTTTGATGATTGTTTCTAGTGCGTCTTCAGTACCGTCTAAGGTTGGTGCAAACCCACCTTCATCTCCAACAGCTGTACTCAAACCACGATCGTGTAATACTTTTTTTAGGTGGTGGAAAATCTCCGTTCCCATTTGCATGGCGTGAGAAAAACTTTCTGCCATAACGGGCATTACCATAAATTCTTGAAAAGCAATGGGTGCATCGGAGTGCGAACCTCCATTGATGATATTCATCATGGGTACAGGAAGTGTATTGGCACTTACCCCACCAATATAGCGGTATAGTGGCATACCCAATTCGTTTGCTGCTGCTTTAGCAACTGCTAAAGAAACACCTAAAATAGCATTTGCTCCGAGTTTCGATTTATTTGGCGTACCGTCTAAATCAATCATCATTTGATCAATTTTATTTTGCTCGAAAATAGAAGTGCCTAATAAATGTTCAGCAATAGTAACGTTGACGTTCTCTATTGCCTTAAGTACACCTTTGCCCATAAAATCAGAACCTCCATCACGCAATTCAACTGCTTCGTGCTCACCTGTTGATGCTCCTGAAGGCACAGCTGCTCTTCCTAAAATTCCGTTCTCTGTAACCACATCAACTTCAACAGTTGGGTTTCCTCTAGAATCAAGGATTTGTCTTGCATGCACTCTGATAATGATACTCATAGTTTATAAGGTTTTAGGTTTAAAATTTTTTACAAAATTACTGAATAAATACTTAGAATCGTTAGGTCCTGGAGATGCTTCGGGGTGATATTGTACCGAAAAGCATTTCTTATTATTCATTTTAAGTCCCGCTACCGTCCTATCGTTCAAATGAACATGAGAAATCTCGACATTGGGGTGTTGTTCTGCCTCTTCTCTATTAACTGCAAAACCATGGTTTTGTGAAGTGATTTCGCCTTTACCCGTTTCAATATTGAGCACGGGATGATTTATTCCTCGATGTCCGTTGAACATCTTAAAGGTTGATATACCATTGGCTATTGCAATTACTTGATGTCCTAAGCAAATTCCAAACAAGGGTAAATCGCGCTTGATGATTTCTTTTGCAAGCGTTTGAGCATGAACCAAGGGCTCTGGGTCACCCGGGCCATTCGAAAGGAAATAACCATCTGGATTCCATGATTCTAATGCTTCATAAGGAGCATCATAAGGAAATACTTTGACGTATACATCTTGTGAAACAAGATTGTCTAAAATGCTTTTCTTGACGCCTAAATCTACTGCTGCAACTTTATAGGTTGCGTCTGGATTCCCGTAAAAGTAGGGCTCCTTAGTAGAAACTTTAGATGCCAATTCCAGTCCAACCATAGAAGGCTGATCTGCTAGTTGTTTTGTCAACTCTTCAATTCGATCGACTTCTGTAGTCACAACTGCGTTCATGGCTCCATTGTCTCGAATGTAACGAACCAGGGCCCGCGTATCGACATCGGATATAGCCACAACATTCTGAGTTTTGAAGTAACCCAAAAGATCTTGTGTACCGATAGGCCGTGTGTGTTGAAAACTGAAGTTTTTACAGATTAAACCTGCAATTTTAATGGTTTCGGATTGGTTATCTACTGGCGTAGTCCCGTAGTTCCCGATGTGTGCGTTTGCCGTTACCATCAATTGACCAAAGTACGAAGGGTCAGTAAATATTTCTTGGTAGCCTGTCATCCCTGTATTAAAACAAATTTCACCAAAAGCACTCCCTTCAATTCCAATTGACTTTCCGAAAAAAGTAGTTCCATCTGCTAGTAATACAATAGCTTCATTTCTTTTTTGATACTTCATAAAGGGTCAAAATTTTTTACAAATAAACATAAAAAAAGGATAAACAGTAACTGTTTATCCTTTGAAATAATTAGTAATTATCAACACATCTACTCTTCACTTTTCGCTTCTGCTGCAGGAGCATCAGGAGTTTCGGTTGTTTCTGTAGCAGCTGCAGCTACAGGAGCATCAGCGGTAGGTTTTTTAGCTCTACTTCTACGTGTTGTTTTCTTAGTAGTTTCTTCCTTGTTCGAGTATACATCGTTGAAATCAACCAATTCGATCATGGCCATATCAGCGTTATCTCCTAAACGATTACCTAATTTGATGATGCGTGTATATCCTCCTGGACGGTCACCAACTTTTGGAGCCACGTCGCGAAACAACATAGAAACGGCATCTTTACTTCTTAGATATCTGAAAGTAGTTCTACGATTGTGAGTAGTATCATCTTTTGATTTGGTAACCAAAGGCTCGATAAATTGTTTTAAAGCTTTCGCTTTTGTTACCGTAGTATTGATTCTTTTGTGTTCAATTAATGAACAGGCCATATTGGCGAGCATAGACTTACGATGGGCAGTTTTTCTCCCTAAATGCATTACTTTTTTTCCGTGTCTCATTTTACTTTATATAAAAATGTCGGTTAGTCTTTATCTAATTTGTACTTCGCAAGGTTCATACCGAAGGTAAGGCCCTTAAGCGCTACGAGCTCATCTAATTCAGTAAGAGATTTCTTACCGAAGTTTCTGAACTTCATCAAGTCATTTTTGTTGTAGGACACTAAATCTCCTAGTGTATCTACTTCTGCAGCTTTCAAACAATTTAATGCACGAACAGAAAGGTCCATATCGATTAATTTCGTTTTCAACAACTGACGCATGTGTAATGATTCTTCGTCGTAGGTTTCAGCTTGTGCAATTTCATCAGCTTCTAAAGTGATACGCTCATCAGAGAATAACATGAAGTGGTGAATCAATGTTTTAGCTGCTTCCGTTAATGCATCTTTTGGATGGATAGAACCGTCCGTTAGGATTTCGAAAACTAATTTTTCGTAATCTGTTTTTTGTTCAACACGATAGTTTTCAATGCTGAATTTTACATTCTTCACCGGAGTGTAGATCGAGTCGATTGCAATTGTACCTAGTTCTGCATTCGATTTTTTATTCTCTTCAGCTGGAACATAACCACGACCTTTTTCGATCGTAAGTTCCATATTCAATTGAACACTTTTTTCTAAGTTGCAGATTACGTGGTCAGGGTTTAAAACCTGAAAACCTGAAATAAATTTCTGAAAATCAGCGGCTTTAAGTTGGTCTTGACCTCCTATAGCAATCGTAACTTTTTCGTGATCTAAATCATCGATTTGACGTTTGAAACGAACTTGCTTAAGGTTAAGAATAATCTCGGTTACATCTTCTACTATTCCTGGGATGGTAGAGAATTCGTGGTCGATGTTATCAATTTTAACAGAAGTAATAGCAAACCCTTCTAGAGAAGAGAGTAATACTCTTCGTAAAGCGTTACCGATGGTCAATCCATATCCTGGTTCAAGAGGACGGAATTCGAATTTACCTTCGAATTCTGAGGAATCAATCATGATTACTTTATCGGGTTTTTGAAAATTTAGTATAGCCATAAGTATAAACTTTAGTGGTTATTATTTAGAGTATAATTCTACGATCAATTGTTCCTTGATGTTCTCAGGAATTTGAAGGCGAAGCGGTGTAGAAACAAATGTACCTTCAAGAGTATCATTGTTCCAAGTCAACCATTCGTATACAGAAGAGTTACGCTCTAATGAATGTGTTATCGTTGATAAAGATTTTGACTTCTCGCGAACTCCAATTACATCTCCTGGCTTGATGTGTGCAGAAGCGATGTTAATTAAAGTACCGTTTACAGTTATGTGGCGGTGAGAAACAAGTTGACGTGCAGCACTACGTGTTGGAGCAATTCCTAAACGGTATACTACATTATCTAAACGAGACTCACAAAGTTGAAGAAGAACTTCACCTGTAACACCCTTACTGCGGTTAGCGCGTTCAAAAAGAATTCGGAACTGACGTTCCAAGATTCCATAAGAAAATTTTGCTTTTTGCTTTTCCATTAGTTGGACAGCATATTCTGACTTTTTACCACGACGACGGGTGTTCCCGTGTTGTCCTGGAGGATAGTTACGTTTTTCAAACGATTTGTCAGCGCCGAAAATTGGTTCCCCAAATTTTCTTGCGATTTTAGTTTTTGGACCGGTATATCTTGCCATTAGTTTGGTTTTTAAACAGTGGGTGTTATGAATTAAGGTCTAACTCCTTCGATAACACAGAGTCCGCTGCTGATTGATAATTAATTATACTCTACGTCTTTTGGGAGGGCGACATCCATTGTGTGGTAAAGGCGTTACGTCGATGATCTCAGTAACTTCAATCCCATTGTTATGTAGGGTTCTGATCGCAGATTCTCTTCCGTTACCAGGCCCTTTTACATAAACCTTCACTTGACGCAAACCTGCTTCTTGTGCAACTTTAGCACAATCTTCAGCTGCAGTTTGAGCTGCGTAAGGCGTATTTTTCTTTGATCCTCTGAATCCCATTTTTCCTGCTGATGACCACGAGATAACTTCTCCCTTAAGGTTGGTCAATGAGACAATAATGTTGTTGAAGGAAGCTGTTATATGCGCTTGTCCAACTGATTCAACTATTACTTTTCTTTTTTTGGTTGCTGTTTTAGCCATTGTCAAAGATTATTTAGTTGCTTTCTTTTTGTTAGCAACTGTTTTACGTTTTCCTTTACGTGTACGAGAATTGTTCTTCGTGCGTTGTCCTCTTAAAGGGAGTCCAGCTCTGTGACGGATTCCTCTGTAGCATCCAATATCCATCAATCGTTTGATGTTCAATTGGATTTCTGAACGTAATTCACCTTCAATTTTAAAAGCTGCAACAGCTTCACGAATTGCTCCGGTTTCTTCATCAGACCAATCAGCTACCTTCTTGTCTTCACTTACTTTAGCTGCTGCTAAAATCTCTTCGGCTCTACTTCTTCCTACTCCAAAGATATAGGTCAAAGCGATTACGCCACGTTTCTGCTTAGGGATGTCTACTCCTGATATTCTTGCCATAATTTATCCTTGTCTTTGTTTAAATCTAGGATTCTTTTTATTAATAACATAAAGTCGACCTTTTCTGCGTACTATCTTGCATTCGGCGCTTCTTTTCTTAATTGATGCTCTTACTTTCATCTGTTGTTTATATTAAAATCTATACGTTATCCTTGCTTTCGTAAGATCGTAAGGACTCATTTCTAATTTTACTTTATCTCCAGGTAATAATTTAATATAATGCAAACGCATTTTTCCAGAGATATGTGCTGTCACCACGTGTCCATTTTCTAATTCTACACGGAACATTGCATTAGAGAGTGCCTCTATGATTGATCCTTCTTGTTCTATTGCTGCTTGTTTTGCCATGACTTACTGCGCTACACTTTTGCGATTATTTCCTGACTTCATTAAGCCATCGTAATGACGGTTTAATAAGTAAGAATTGACTTGCTGAATGGTATCAATAGCAACACCTACCATAATCAACAGGGAAGTTCCACCATAAAACAAAGCCCAACCTTGTTGCATACCTATAAGCTTAACCACAATAGCAGGAAATACTGCTAAACCAGCTAAGAACAATGATCCTGGAAAAGTAATGTGCGACATTACGTTATCCAAAAAGTCGCTTGTTTCGTTACCAGGTCGTATCCCAGGAACAAATCCACCACTTCTTTTAAGATCGTCTGACATTTTATTGGTAGGTACAGTAATCGCTGTATAGAAATACGTAAAGATGATAATCAATAGTGCAAATACAACGTTATACCACAACCCAAAAATATCTGAAAAATTCGCTTGCATCCAAACACCAACATCGCTGTCTCCCATGAGTCCACCTACATATGCTGGAGCAAACATTAGGGCTTGAGCGAAGATAATTGGCATTACACCTGAAGCGTTAAGTTTTAATGGGATATACTGTCTTGAACCTACAGCTGCCTGATCGGTAGATGCACCAGCTGTTCTACGAGCGTATTGTACTGGTATCTGACGAACAGCCAAAACCAATAAGATCGATAGTAAGATGACAACTACCCAAAGGATCATTTCGATTAAGATCATCATCAATCCACCATTGTTCTCCGATACTCTAGAAACAAATTCTTGAGCGAAAGACAGGGGAAGGGTAGCGATGATACCCACCATAATAAGTAATGATATCCCGTTACCAATACCTTTATCCGTAATTTTCTCTCCTAACCACATGGCAAAAATTGTACCGGTCACTAAGATTGAAATGGATGAAAACATGAACAAGGGACCTTTACCAATAACAAATGCCGAATCAGGAACTCCAAGAGCACTCAATCCGAATAAGTAAGCAGGAGCTTGAACAATACAAATACCAATGGTTAACCACCGCGTAATTTGATTGATTGTTTTACGACCACTTTCGCCTTCTTTTTGAAGTTTTTGTAAATAAGGAATAGCAATTCCCATCAACTGAACAACGATAGAAGCGGATATATAAGGCATAATTCCTAAAGCAAAAATAGAAGCATTAGCGAAGGCACCTCCAGTGAAGGCATTCAAAATACCAAGAAGTCCACCACCGTCTGTTCTGCTTGCTAAACTTGCTAATTGTACAGAATCGATTCCAGGAAGAACAATTTGTGCTCCCAAGCGATAGATCAAAAGGATAGACAAAGTCAATCCAATTCGATTTCTCAATTCTTCGATTTTATAAATATTAACAAGAGTTTCTATAAACTTCTTCATGGGACTTATAATTCTATAGCTTCACCTCCAGCTGCTTCGATAGCGGCCTTTGCAGTAGCTGTAAATTTATGTGCAGTTACTTTAAGAGGACTTGAAAGTTTTCCTCTACCTAAAATCTTTACAAGTTCGTTTTTCGTTGCAAGTCTAAGCTCGACAATTTGATCCATAGCGATTGAACCGTCGATTTTTTTTGCATCTACGAGTGCTTGTAATGTATCTAGATTAACTCCAGCGTAATCTTTTCTGTTGATGTTCGTAAAACCAAACTTGGGTACTCGGCGTTGTAAAGGCATTTGCCCTCCTTCAAAACCAAGTTTTCTAGAATATCCAGAACGAGACTTAGCTCCTTTGTGACCACGAGCAGCAGTACCACCTTTACCAGATCCTTGTCCACGTCCAAGACGCTTCGCATTTTTTTGTACCGCTCCAGAAGCAGGTTGTAAGTTACTTAAATTCATTTTTATTCTGAGTTTAGGCTTCCGTTACGGAAACTAAATGTTCAACTTTCTTTATCATTCCTAGGATGTTTGGAGTATCGTCATGAATGACTTCTTTCCCAATTCCACGAAGACCGAGTGCAGCAAGTGTACGCTTCTGATTCTGAAGGCGCTTGATGCTACTTTTTACTTGTTTTACTTTTACTTTAGCCATTTTAAGGTAAATTATCCGTTAAAAACTTTATCTAATGAAATTCCACGTTGTTTAGCAACTGTAGAAGCGTTTCTCAATTGAAGTAAAGCATCAAAAGTAGCTTTAACAACATTGTGAGGGTTAGAAGAACCTTGAGACTTAGAAAGTACGTTGTGTACTCCTACTGCCTCCAACACGGATCTTACAGCACCTCCAGCAATAACTCCTGTACCTTGTGAAGCAGGCTTCAAAAATACACGGGCACCGCCAAATTTCCCTTTTTGTTCGTGTGGAACAGTTCCTTTAGCAATTGGAATACGTACTAAGTTTTTCTTAGCATCTTCAACAGCCTTAGAAATAGCTTCAGCAACTTCTTTCGACTTACCAAGGCCTTGTCCTACTACTCCGTTTTCATCACCAACAACTACGATGGCAGAAAAACCAAATGCACGACCTCCTTTAGTAACTTTTGTAACACGTTGTACACCTACTAGACGATCTTTTAAATCAAGACCTCCTGGTTTTACTAGCTCAACGTTTTTATAATTTTGTAACATCTTCTATTTAGAATTTAAGTCCAGCTTCACGCGCACCCTCAGCCAGAGATTTAACACGACCATGATACAAGTATCCACCACGATCAAAAACGACCTTTGAGACACCTGCTTGAGCAGCTTTTTCGGCAATGAGCTTGCCTACAGCTACAGCAGTGTTTGATTTGTTATCACTATTTTTAATTTCCTTATCTCTTGAAGAAGCTGCTGCAAGTGTTTTACCCGAAACATCATCAATCAATTGAGCATAGATCTCTTTATTGCTTCTGAATACGGATAAACGTGGAGCTGCTGCAGAACCGTTAATGGTTTTGCGAATACGCATGCGGATTCTTAATCTTCTTTTTTCTCTAGTTAACGCCATTGCTTTTGTCTTATGCGGATTTACCTGCTTTTCTTCTTATTTGTTCACCTACAAACTTAACTCCTTTACCTTTGTAAGGCTCAGGTGGACGAAACGATCTGATTTTAGCGGCAACAAAACCTACTAATTGCTTATCGTACGAACTTAGTTTGATGATTGGATTCTTTCCTTTTTCTGAAATAGTTTCCACTGTTACCTCTGAAGCGATGTCCAGAAGGATGTTGTGGGAAAAACCAAGGGCTAAATCTAATTTTTGACCTTGATTACTGGCACGGTATCCTACACCTACCAATTCTAGTTCTTTCGTAAATCCTTTAGAAACGCCTTCAATCATGTTAGCAACTAAAGCGCGGTACAAACCGTGTTTAGCTTTGTTTTCTTTGGATTCAGAATTTCTTTTAACAACGATTGTGTCATCAGACGTTTCGAAAGAAACTCCAGAGTATTCCTGCTCGAGTTCTCCAAGTTTGCCTTTGACGACAACTTTGTCTGCTTGTATATCTACCGTTACGCCGGCTGTGATACTGATCGGATTATTACCAATTCTAGACATTGTTTTTTCTTTTATAATTTAATAAACGTAGCACAATAACTCACCACCTACTTTCTCTTGTGTTGCTTGCTTCCCGGTCATTACACCACTAGAAGTTGAAACAATTGAGATACCCAAACCATTTAAGATTCTTGGAAGCTCAGTTGATCCAGCATACTTACGTAAACCGGGTGTACTGATTCTCTGAATCTTTTGGATAACGGGTTGTTTAGTAGTTTGATCGTATTTCAATGCGATTTTGATACTGCCTTGGTTGTTATCAGTTTCTTCAAACTTATAACTGAGGATATATCCTTGATCGAAAAGAATCTTTGTGATCTCTTTCTTTATTTTTGAGGCAGGTATGCTCACCACTCGGTGGCCAGCTGCACTTGCATTACGAATTCTTGTTAAAAAATCTGCTAACGGATCTGTATACATAGCTTCCTTATTTGATTACCAACTGGCTTTAGTTACACCGGGAATAAGACCATTATTGGCCATTTCTCTGAAGGTTACCCTAGAGAGTCCAAACTGACGCATGTATCCTTTCGGTCTTCCGGTTAATTTACAACGATTGTGCATGCGTATAGGCGATGCGTTTTTTGGGAGTTTTTGAAGTCCTTCATAGTCTCCCGCTTCTTTCAAAGCTTTACGCTTTTCAGCATATTTTGCAACAGTTTTAGCTCTTTTTACTTCTCGAGCTTTCATTGATTCTTTAGCCATCCTAGTTCTTTTTAAAGGGAAGTCCCAATTCGTTCAATAATGATTTCGCTTCCTTGTCAGTATTAGCAGAAGTAACAAAGGTAATGTCCATACCGTTGATCTTGTTTACTTTGTCAATATCAATTTCAGGGAAAATGATTTGTTCTGTTACTCCAAGGTTGTAGTTCCCACGGCCATCAAAACCAGTAGCTTTAATTCCTTGGAAATCACGTACACGAGGTAAAGCGGCAGTTACTAAACGGTCGAGGAATTCGTACATGCGTTCCCCTCTTAGGGTCACTTTAGCACCAATAGGCATTCCTTTACGTAGTTTAAAAGAAGCAACATCCTTCTTAGAAATAGTAGAAACAGCTTTTTGTCCTGTAATGTTTGTTAACTCGTCTACTGCGTAGTCGATTAATTTCTTATCCGATACTGCAGCTCCAACACCACGGCTGAGAACAATTTTCTCTAGGTGGGGAACTTGCATTATGTTCTTGTACCCAAACTCTTCGGTTAGGGCACTAACGATACGATCGTTAAATTCTTGTTTTAGTCTTGGTTGATAGCTCATAACTAAATTACTTCATTAGATTTTTTCGAAAATCTCACTTTTTGATCTCCCTCCATTCGGTAACCTACACGTGTAGCTTGACCATCAGAAGTTAATAAAGTAAGGTTTGAAATTTGCAATGGTGCTTCCATTTCTTGGATTCCACCTTGAGGATTCTCAGCACTTGGCTTGGCGTGTTTCTTTACAAGATTAACACCTTCGACAATGGCTTTATTTTTTTCGCGTAATACTTTTACTACAACACCTTCGGATCCTTTGTTGGAACCAGCGATGACACGAACTTTATCTCCTTTTTTGATTTTAATTTTATTCATGATCTTGAAACTTAAAGCACCTCAGGTGCTAGTGAAACAATCTTCATAAACTGCTTGTCACGTAATTCACGAGCCACAGGGCCGAAAACACGTGTTCCAATCATTTCTCCTGTTGGATTCAATAACACACAAGCGTTATCGTCAAAACGGATATATGATCCATCAGCTCTACGAACTTCTTTGGTAGTTCTTACTACAACTGCAGTAGCAACCTGTCCTTTTTTCACAGTCCCAGAAGGCGAAGCCTCTTTCACTGTTACTACAATTTTATCACCAAGAGAAGCATATCTCCTTTTGGTTCCACCAAGTACACGTATGGTGAGTACTTCTTTGGCTCCGGTATTATCGGCTACCTTTAACCTTGATTCTTGCTGTAACATCTTACTTAGCTCTTTCTAATATTTCTACAAGTCTCCAGCACTTTGATTTACTCAAAGGTCGAGTTTCCATGATTTTAACGGTATCACCGATGTTGCAATCGTTTGTATCATCTTGTGCAACATATTTTTTGGTCTTCAAAACGAATTTACCATACATGGGGTGCTTCACTCGTTTGACCTCAGCAACTACAATAGATTTCTCCATTTTGTTACTGGTTACAACACCAATTCGTTCTTTTCTTAGATTTCTATTTTCCATTTTCTACTAAACTTTCTTGTTCTCTTTCGGTTATAGCAGTAAGGAGACGTGCCACTAGCCTGCGGGCATCTCTAAGCTGCAATGGATTCTCTAGTGGAGTAATGGCATGCGCCATACGCATGTCGGTCAATTGTTTTTGACTCTCTACTAGTTTGTCTCTTAAGTCCTCTAAAGAAAGGTTTTTTATTTCAGATTGTTTCATAATGCGTTCGCTGTATTAAGCTTGAAAATCTCGAGCAACGATATATTTAGTTTTCACAGGCAGTTTTTGTGCTGCAAGTCGAAGTGCTTCTTTGGCAACATCGTGTGGTACACCCGATATTTCAAATAAAACTCGTCCGGGTTTTACAACAGCAACGAAATATTCTGGAGCACCTTTACCTTTACCCATACGTACTTCTAATGGTTTTTTGGTAATCGGCTTATCCGGAAATATTTTGATCCATAACTGACCTTCACGTTTCATATAACGAGTTGCAGCAATACGTGCAGCTTCGATTTGACGTGAAGTGATGAATTTAGCATCAAGCGATTTGATACCAAACATTCCATTTGAAAGCTGGTTTCCTCTTTGCGAAAGACCTTTCATTCTGCCTTTTTGAGCTTTACGGAATTTTGTTCTTTTAGGTTGTAACATGTTTACCTACTTAATTACTTATTCTATTATTTTCTGCGTCGTTGACGTGAATTGTTGTTCTTAGCTCCACCTGGTGTATTGGTTTTCTTAGACATTCCAACTAGAGGGGATAACTCACGTTTTCCATATACCTCTCCTTTCATGATCCACACTTTGATACCCAATCTACCATAGGTAGTATGTGCTTCTACCAGTGCGTAATCGATATCTGCTCTAAAAGTAGATAAGGGAATACGACCATCTTTGTAAGTTTCTGCACGAGCCATCTCGGCACCGTTTAAACGACCTGAGATTTGAATTTTGATTCCTTCAGA
>CBFHHG010000015.1:23516-31818 GCA_965655585.1 Candidatus Arcticimaribacter sp.
ATTCATACGCATTGCTGCTGAAATTGCCATCTTAATCGCTCTTCTGTATGAAATACGACCTTCGATTTGACGCGCAATACTAGCCCCTACTAAACGAGCATCTAGCTCTGGACGTTTGATTTCAAAAATATTGATTTGAATTTCCTTAGCGGTAATTTTCTTCAATTCTTCTTTCAATTTATCAACTTCTTGACCTGCTTTTCCGATGATGATTCCAGGACGTGCTGTAGTGATCGTAATGGTAATCAATTTGAGCGTACGCTCGATGATTACGTTCGACACACTCGCTTTAGCTAAACGTGCATGAATGTATTTACGGATTTTATAATCTTCAGCAATTTTATCACCGTAGTTATTTCCACCATACCAGTTTGAGTCCCATCCGCGGATGATTCCTAAACGTATTCCTATTGGGTTAGTTTTTTGTCCCATATTAGTTGTCTAAATTGTTTGATCCTAAAACTAAAGTCACATGATTCGAACGCTTGCGAATTCGGTGTGCTCTTCCTTGTGGCGCTGGTCGTAGTCTTTTCAGCATACTTCCTCCGTCTACACGGATTTCTTTTACAAAAAGAGCTGCTTTTTCGATATCACCATCCTCATTCTTAGCTTGCCAGTTGGTTAAAGCAGAAAGAAGGAGTTTCTCTAATCTACGAGAAGCTTCTTTAGGATTGAATTTCAAAATAGCAAGTGCTTTGTTTACTTCTTCTCCACGCACTAAATCTGCAACAAGGCGCATTTTTCGTGGTGATGTTGGACAGTTATTTAGCTTAGCAAAGGCGAGCGATTTTTTCGCTTCTTTAATAGCTTCTGCTGCTAGTCTTTTACGATTTCCCATGAGCTATTATCTTTTACCTTTGTTTTTGGCTCCACCGTGGCCACGATACGATCGTGTTGGTGAAAATTCGCCTAGTTTATGTCCTACCATATTCTCTGTAACGTATACAGGAATAAATTGTCTTCCGTTGTGCACTGCAATTGTTTGTCCTACAAAGTCAGGCGTAATTAACGAAGCACGAGACCACGTTTTTATTACTGCTTTACTGTTTGACTCAACATTGGCCACTACCTTTTTTTCAAGGCTGTGGTGTACAAAGGGTCCTTTTTTTAATGAACGTGCCATAGTTGTTTATTTTTTTCTACGTTCGATAATGAATTTACTACTCGCTTTTGTCTTGGTACGCGTACGGTAACCTTTAGCAGGAATACCATTACGGTTACGTGGGTGTCCTCCAGATGCACGGCCTTCACCACCACCCATGGGGTGATCGACAGGGTTCATTGCTACTGGTCTAGTTCTTGGACGACGACCTAACCAACGAGAACGACCGGCTTTACCTGAAACAAGTAATTGATGATCTGAATTCGATACAGCACCAATAGTCGCTATACAGGTTACTAAGATCAAACGGGTTTCGCCAGACGGTAATTTTACCGTTGCGTATTTTCCATCACGTGCCATTAACTGAGCAAAAGAACCGGCACTACGTGCGATACTAGCTCCAGCTTCTGGACGCAATTCTATACAAGAAATGATTGTACCTAATGGGATTGAAGATAAAGGTAATGCGTTACCTACTTCGGGAGCAACTGATGCTCCAGAGATAACCTGTTGTCCTACCTGAAGACCATTTTGAGCGATGATGTATCGCTTCTCGCCGTCTTTGTACTGCACAAGTGCAATAAACGAAGTACGGTTCGGATCGTATTCAATCGACAATACTTCAGCGGCAACATCAAATTTGTTACGTTTGAAATCGATGATACGATATCGTTTCTTATGACCTCCACCTAGGTGGCGCATGGTCATTTTACCTGTGTTGTTTCTACCTCCACTTCGCTTCTTAGGAGCCAACAAACTCTTCTCCGGCTTATCAGTAGTAATAGCGTCAAATCCATTTACTACTCTAAAACGCTGGGCGGGTGTTATCGGTTTTAATTTTCTAACTGACATGTGACGCTGTTAAAGATTACTATAAAAATCAATAGCATCCCCTTCAGCAACCTGTATGATTGCTTTCTTGGTACTATTCGTTTTTCCTTTTTGTAGACCTGTTTTAGTGTAGCGTGTTTTACGTTCTACACCGTATCGCAAGGTTCTTACTTTTTCTACAGAAACTCCGTAAGTTGCTTCTACTGCTTTCTTGATTTCAACCTTGTTCGAGGTTGGGTTTACAAGAAACGTATAGCAATTATTCATTTCGCTATCTGCTGTTGCTTTCTCGGTAATGATAGGCTTGATTAAAATACTCATAACGCTATGCTTTGTTCAAAAGGGTTTCTATTCCGGCAACTGCACTTTCAAATAAAACCAAACTATTGGTGTTTACTATCTTGTAAGTGTTTAATTCTGAGCTAGTTATAGCTTGTGAATGTTTTATATTGCGCGATGACAAATATACATTTTTATTTGGCTCAGCCAACACTACTACTGACTTTTTGTTTTCTAATCCTAAAGACTTTAAAACACTAAGGTAGTTGGCAGTTTTTACTGTGTCAAATTGAAAGTCTTCTAAAACGATGATAGCGTTTTCTTGTGCCTTGATACTCAGGGCAGATTTACGCGCTAGACGTTTAACTTTCTTATTTACTTTTTGGCTATAATCGCGGGGACGAGGACCAAAAACACGACCTCCACCTCGAAAGAGTGGATTCTTTATAGATCCTGCACGTGCTGTACCGGTTCCTTTTTGTTTTTTGATCTTACGTGTACTTCCTTTGATTTCTCCACGTTCTTTGGCTTTGTGCGTTCCTTGACGCTTGTTAGCTAAATGTGATTTCACATCTAAATATACAGCGTGTGTATTGGGCTCAATGCCGAAAACAGTTTCAGAAAGTTGTACTTTCCGACCTGTTTTTTTTCCTTGAATGTCTACTACAGCTACTTCCATTATTTCTCAACGATTACGTAAGCGTTTGTGTGACCAGGAACTGCTCCTTTTACAACAAGTAGGTTCTTTTCAGCCACTACCTTTAACACTTTTAAGTTCTGTACTTTAACTTTGTCAGTTCCCATTTGACCTGCCATGCGCATTCCTTTGAATACACGTGCAGGATAAGAAGCTGCTCCAATTGATCCCGGTGCACGTAAACGGTTGTGCTGTCCGTGGGTCGCTTGACCTACTCCTGCAAATCCGTGACGTTTTACAACCCCTTGAAAACCTTTACCTTTAGATGTTCCTGATACATCAACAAATTCGCCTTCTTTAAAAAGCTCCACTGTGAGTGTATCACCTAATTTGTACTCTTCTTCAAAATCTTGGAATTCAACGACTTTCTTTTTAGGTACAGTATTGGCCTTTTTGAAGTGCCCAAGAGCAGCGTTAGTTGCTCTCTTTTCTGCCTTGTCATCGAAACCAAGTTGAAGAGCGCTATACCCGTCAACCTCTTCGGTTCTGACTTGGGTAACCACGCATGGTCCTAGCTCAATAACAGTACAAGGAATATTTTTTCCTTGCTCGTCAAAGAGGCTGGTCATACCGATTTTCTTTCCTATTAACCCAGACATATGATTATTTAATTAATTAATGATTTATGTTTTATGCGTACCCTGTAATGCGTATACTTAAACTTTGATCTCTACTTCTACTCCACTAGGCAATTCAAGCTTCATTAAAGCATCAATTGTTTTTGAAGATGAACTGTATATGTCCAACAAACGTTTGTAAGAACACAATTGAAATTGCTCTCTTGACTTCTTGTTAACGTGAGGAGAACGCAATACTGTAAAGATTTTTTTGTGTGTTGGTAATGGGATAGGACCCGTTACTACAGCACCGGTAGTTTTGACTGTTTTTACAATTTTATCAGCAGACTTATCTACTAAGTTGTAATCGTAAGACTTTAATTTAATTCTAATTTTTTGACTCATCGTACTAATGATTTAAGATTTTTGACCGTTAACTTCTGCGATCACATCTTGTGAAATGTTAGCAGGTGTTGCTTCGTAGTGTGAAAATTCCATTGTAGAGGTTGCTCTTCCAGAAGATAATGTTCTCAATGAGGTAACATACCCAAACATTTCTGATAAAGGCACTAAAGCTTTTACAACTTTAGAACCAGCGCGATCATCCATAGCATTTACTTGACCACGGCGTTTGTTAAGATCTCCTACAATATCTCCCATGTTTTCTTCGGGAGTCAATACTTCAACTTTCATGATCGGCTCCAAAATCACAGCTTTGGCTGCTTTTGCTGAAGCTTTAAAGCCCATTCTAGCTGCAAGCTCAAAGGATAGTGAATCTGAATCTACAGGGTGGAATGAACCATCCTTAAGTGTAACCTTCATTGCATCAACTTCAAATCCAGCTAAAGGTCCGTTGACCATAGAGTCTCTAAAGCCTTTCTCAACAGCGGGTACATATTCCTTAGGAACGTTTCCACCTTTAATAAGGTTTACAAACTCAAGACCTGTCTTCCCTTCATCAGCTGGCTCAATAGTAAATACGATATCTGCGAATTTACCACGTCCACCCGATTGTTTCTTGTAAACTTCGCGGTGATCTGCCAATTGGGTTAGGGCTTCTTTGTATTCAACTTGTGGCTGACCTTGATTAACCTCAACTTTAAATTCTCTTCGGAGGCGGTCAACAATAATATCTAAGTGTAGCTCACCCATTCCAGAAATGATGGTTTGCCCAGAGGCTTCATCCGTCTTAACTTGGAAGGTTGGATCCTCTTCAGCTAGTTTAGCCAAAGCCATACCCAATTTATCTACGTCTGCTTTTGTCTTAGGCTCTACAGCAATACCAATTACTGGGTCTGGAAAGTCCATTGACTCCAAAATGATTGGGCTTTTCTCTGCAGATAGAGTATCTCCTGTTTTTATGGATTTGAATCCAACAGCTGCTCCAATATCTCCTGCTTCGATATAATCGATCGAGTTTTGTTTATTGGAATGCATTTGATAAATACGCGAGATACGTTCTTTTTTTCCTGAACGATTATTCAATACATAAGAACCCGCATCTAAACGTCCTGAATAGGCACGGAAAAATGCTAAACGTCCTACAAAAGGATCAGTAGCAATCTTAAAGGCCAATGCAGCAAAAGGATCAGTAACAGAAGGAGTTCTTGAAATTTCTTCTCCAGTATCTGGATCAGTACCGATAATCGCTTCCTTATCTTCTGGTGAAGGGAGGTAACGACATACAGCATCTAAAAGAAATTGTACTCCTTTATTTTTAAAAGCTGAACCACAAACCATAGGAATGATCGACATATCCATTACTGCTGCTCTCAGTGCTGCGTGCACTTCGTCTTCAGTAATTGAATCTTCGTCTTCCATGAATTTTTCCAGAAGGTTTTCGTCATATCCAGCTACTTCTTCAATAAGTAGTGCTCGGTATTTTCGAGCTTCTTCTTTCAAGTTGTCCGGGATATCCACTACGTCAAACGTAGACCCAAAGTTATCGTCGTGCCATACAATGGCGCGGTTTTTAACTAAATCGACAATCCCTCTGAAATCTTCTTCATCTCCAATGTTCAATACAATTGGAACAGCATTCGACTTCAGCATGTCTTTTACCTGGTTACAAACACCGATAAAATTAGATCCTTGACGGTCCATTTTATTGACGAAACCAATACGAGGTACTTTGTAGTTATCCGCTAATCTCCAGTTGGTCTCAGATTGGGGCTCTACACCATCAACTGCTGAAAACAAAAATACCAATCCATCGAGTACACGAAGAGATCGATTCACTTCCACGGTAAAATCAACGTGGCCGGGAGTATCAATAATATTAAAGTGGTAGGGTTTTGTATCGTCGAGGGGTTCTCCTTGTTCGGTTGGGAAGTTCCAAGTACAAGTTGTAGCTGCAGAAGTAATGGTAATCCCACGCTCTTGCTCTTGCTCCATCCAGTCCATGGTTGCTGCACCATCGTGCACCTCACCAATCTTATGACTTACGCCTGTGTAAAACAACACACGTTCTGTAGTCGTGGTTTTACCGGCATCAATATGCGCAGCAATTCCAATGTTTCTAGTAAATTTTAAATCTCTTGCCATGATGAGTGTATCAGTTGTTGTTTACGTTTAGAATCTAAAATGTGAAAAGGCTTTATTTGCTTCTGCCATTTTGTGCGTATCTAAACGCTTCTTAACAGCAGCACCTTCTTCTTTCGAAGCTGCAAGTACCTCATTCGCTAAACGCAAAGCCATGGTTTTTTCGTTACGCTTACGAGCGTAAGTAATCATCCATTTCATTGCAAGAGAGACCTTTCGGTCTGGACGAATTTGCATTGGAATTTGGAAGGTAGCTCCCCCAACACGTCTGCTACGTACTTCTACGTGTGGCATAACATTGGATAGTGCTTCTTTCCATATTTCTAATGGTGTTTTTTCTTCGTCTTGGCTGCGTTCCTCTACGATCGCCATGGCGTCGTAAAAAATTCGGAAAGCAACTGATTTTTTTCCGTCCCACATGATCATGTTCACGAAACGTGTTACCAATTGATCATTGAATTGTGGATCTGGTAATAGGGGACGTTTTTTTGCTTGTCTTTTTCTCATAATTGATGCTTAAAGAGTTAATGTTTTTTTACTTCTTAGGTCGTTTTGCTCCGTATTTAGATCTTCTCTGAAGACGGCCTTCTACTCCGGCTGTATCCAGTGCTCCTCTTACGATGTGATAACGAACCCCTGGTAAATCTTTAACTCTTCCGCCACGTACCAATACTATCGAGTGCTCTTGGAGGTTGTGTCCTTCTCCGGGGATGTATGCATTGACTTCTTTACCGTTTGTCAAACGAACACGTGCTACTTTACGCATTGCTGAGTTAGGTTTTTTTGGAGTCGTCGTGTAAACACGCGTGCATACTCCTCTTCTTTGTGGACACGAATCCAAAGCAGCCGATTTACTCTTCTTGGTAATGGTGACTCTTCCTTTTCGTACTAATTGTGCAATAGTTGGCATATATAATTTTATATTATTCCCTTTTTAAAGGGCTGCAAATGTAGGAATCTTTTCTTAAGATTCAAACCGAATGCAAAGAAAATCCTTTCCAACACATCTTTTTTATTAACAAAATCCTGAATATCCAATCGACTCTTGAAAATGTTGACGGTTTTTTAGTTGAGTTTCTCGTTTTTTTTAGTGATCTCCCAATTCATATTGAGCATCCAATTCAACGAAATTTGACTGCCAAAATCAACCGAAAACATGAAGTTGCTTACCAAGCAAAATCAGAAATTAATATAGTAAGTAAATTTCATGCTTTTCTTTATTAAAATCTGACCTAAAGACGCTTATCCCTAATAATTCTCTAAAAAAAAACCTTGTATTAACAAAATATTAGGATTTTCGAATTCAAATTATAAATCATTAATCATGAAGAAACTTTATTTCTTTTTATCCTTAATAGGGATGTTTACGCTTTCCGTTGGGTTGGCGCAACAAAAATCAGTTTCGGGAACAATTCTCGACGAAACAGGTGGCCCGTTGCCGGGAGCAACTGTAATTATTGAGGGTACTACACAAGGTGTAGCAACCGACTTTGATGGGAATTTTTCTCTTCAAACCAATCAAGGGGAAGTATTGGTCATTACCTATGTGGGATATGCCGAGCAACGGATTACGGTGGGTAGCGAGGATAGCTATAACGTAAGCCTTAATCCTCAAGAGGAATTGGAGGAAGTAATCGTGGTTGCTTATGGAACTTCTAGCATTGAAGCTTTTACAGGCTCGGCAAGTGTGATTGGATCAGAACAACTTATTCAAAGAAATGTAACCTCACCCATTGCTGCCATAGAAGGTAATGCTACGGGGGTACAATTTATATCACCCTCAGGACAACCCGGATCTTCCCCAGAAATCATAATTAGAGGGGTGGGAACATTGAATGGTGACACCGATCCTCTTTTTATTGTAGACGGCATTCAATATGAAGGAGCTTTAAGCACAATAAATCAAGAAGACATTAAATCGTTTACAATTCTAAAAGACGCAGCCTCCACTTCACTTTACGGATCAAGAGCTGCGAACGGGGTCGTTTTAATCACTACTAAAAGCGGCTCTAATGAAGGGATTAATGTTAATTTTTCTGTCCAAACTGGGATTGTGGAAAGAGGTATTCCAAATTATGAAGAAGTAACTCCAGGTCAGTATTATGAAACGATGTGGGAAGCTTTAAAAAACTCTAGTGCGGGAAATGGCGACCCCGCTTTTGCATCAGCAAATATTTATAGTAATCTTGCTTACAACCCATTTAATGTGCCTAATGACGAAATTGTAGGAACAGACGGTCGATTAAACCCTAATGCTAGGATCATCTACAAAAGTTTAGATTGGTATGATGTATT
>CBFHHG010000016.1:0-31617 GCA_965655585.1 Candidatus Arcticimaribacter sp.
AAAATGCAGCTTTTGAGGGAGTCAACGGGTCTTTAATCAGGCGTTGTTTTCTGGTTAAGCTGTCCTGTTCTAATTTTTGAGCAGAAGCAAAACTAACCGATAGGAAAAGAATCAAGAGGATTTTATTCTTCACGTTTCAGCAACTTTTTCATCCGACTGAAATCTTGTTGTGAGTCAAATGGAATGTGAATTACCCCTTTACCATCTTCCTTATAACTGATGGTGACTTTCGATTCAAAATAAGTTCCAAAATCTTCAATAGCCTCTTGGATAAATAAGGGCTTGTGAGGCGAAGTTTTAGATACAACTCCATTTTTAACAGCTTTTACGATAGCCTCAGTTTTTCGAACACTCAAATCTCCTTTTATGATGCGTTCGTATATACTCAATTGGCTATCTCGATCTTCAACGGCCAATAATGCTCTTCCGTGACCCATGGACAAGAAGCCGTCCCGCATACCAGTTTGAATGATCGGGTCTAATTTTAATAAGCGCAAGTAGTTTGTGATTGTAGATCTTTTTTTACCCACACGATCGCTGAGAGCTTCTTGTGTAATATTGATTTCGTCAATTAGTCGCTGGTAGGATAAGGCTACTTCTATTGGGTCTAAATCTTGGCGTTGAATGTTTTCAACTAAAGCCATCTCTAAAGACTCCTGATCATTTGCCAACCGAACAAAAGCAGGAACAGCTGAAAGTCCAATTAGTTTTGCTGCGCGATAACGACGCTCTCCAGAGACCAATTGATACTGGTTGTAGTTTGTTTTACGAACCGTAATGGGTTGTATGATTCCAAGCTCTTTAATCGACGAGGCTAGTTGTTTAAGAGCTTCATCATTAAATTGTGTTCTGGGTTGAAAAGGATTTACTTCTATCTGATCCAATTCTAAGTCGATTACACTACCAATAACTTGGTCTGCATTTTTGTCATTAACCGACTTGATGTCGTTGGTTGGATCTTGAAGCAAAGCTGATAGTCCTCGACCTAAGGCTTGTTTTTTATTTGATTTGGCCATGTCTATTTTCCTTTATTTTTTTTGATTACTTCTTGGGCTAAACTCAAGTAGTTTTGAGCTCCTTTACTAGTAGCGTCATACTGAATGATATTTTCACCAAAACTTGGAGCTTCACTCAGGCGAATGTTTCTTTGGATTATGGATTTAAACACCATTTTACCAAAATGTTTTTTTACTTCTTCTACTACTTGGTTAGAAAGCCGGAGTCGAGAATCATACATGGTGAGTAATAAGCCTTCTATGTCTAAATCTTTATTGTGTATTTTTTGGATGCTTTTTATGGTATTCAACAATTTTCCCAATCCTTCTAGTGCAAAGTACTCACACTGAATCGGAATCAAGACAGAATCTGCAGCAGAAAGGGCATTCAAGGTAATGAGACCTAAAGAAGGTGCACAATCAATAAAAATATAATCGTATTGGTCTTTAATAGTTTCTAAGGCTTTGCGAAGCATATATTCTCGTTGGTGCTTATCAACTAATTCAATTTCAATTGCTACTAAATCTATATGGGAAGGAATTAAATCTAAATTCGGAGATTCTGTTTTGATGATAACCTCTTCAACTTTGGCGGTGTGTTCAAGTAGTTCGTAGGTGCCTTTTTCCTGTTTATCAACATCAATCCCTAAGCCAGAAGTTGCATTGGCCTGTGGATCTGCATCTATTAATAACACTTTTTTTTCAAGAATACCAAGGGCAGCCGCAAGATTTACAGAAGTCGTTGTTTTCCCGACTCCTCCTTTCTGATTGGCTATTGCAATAATTTTACCCATTTCGAATTCAATTTAGCTGTTAAAAATACAACTATTTATCTCCACATGAAAGTTAATTTTTTAGAACAAAAATTAACATTTTTTCGTTTTAATTGATGCTGTCGGTATCAATTAAAAAAAGAGTTTCATTGTCTTTTTTATGACCGTAATGCTCACGCGCAAAACGTTCTAAACTATCTAGGTTTTCTAGTTGATCAATCGTGTACTGATCTTTTTGTATTGCTTTCTGCAATTTATTTTTCTGTTGTTCTAGTTTTTCGATCTCTGTGTCTAATTCTCTTTGCGTTAGCCATGAGTTGGAGTCTAAAAAAAGAATCCAAATCGTAAAAACAAGTGCAATTGCGATATACGATATCGTATAGGATTTATTTTTACGCTTAAGGGAATTCAGAAAATCTTTTATGGCCATACTATTGTTTTTGGACATCTAAAACCTGAGCAACTGTGATTTGTTTTTCGGCTTTATTACCCCAGCTGTTTAGGATATAGTTCATTACATCGGCGATCTCTTCTTCGTCTAAACCTTGATTAGCCATTACGCCGTTATAGGTTTTACCGTTTACAGTTATTTCACCACGAAGCCCGTATTTTATTCCGCGAATACTCGCTTCAATATTGTTTTGTAAATAATCTGATTTTGCTAAAGGCGGAAATGCATTCTCAACCCCTTTTCCATTATCTAAATGGCATTGTAGACAAAAATCCTGATAGATTTCTTCTCCATCTAGAATACTTTGTTTTAGCGGTTTCTCTTGTTGCATGTAGCTTAAAAAACCAAGAACACCAAAACAATAAGCTGAAAGTAAATATTTCATACAATCCTTAGTTTAATGGAGGTTGAGGAATTATTTTCAAGATGCCTTTTCCTTCTACACCAAGATACAACAATCCGTCAGGTCCTTGTTTTATGTTTCGTATGCGCCCAACACCTTCCAATACTTTATGACGTTCTTTTACTTCATTATCTTCAATAACCAAACGTTCGAGATATTCAAATTTCAAAGAACCAACCAATAGGTTTCCTTTCCACTTTGGATAATTGTCAGAAGTTGAAAACGCCATTCCAGATGGAGCAATGGATGGCAGCCAGTAGTAAAGCGGTTGCTCTAAACCGGGTAGATCCCGATCGCTTGTAATGGGCGTTCCGCTATAATTGATCCCATATGTAATTGTAGGCCATCCGTAATTTTTCCCAGCTCCAATTACGTTGATTTCATCTCCACCTCTAGGGCCGTGCTCATGGACCCAAATTGCACCTGTTTCTGGATGGGTCAGCATACCTTGTGGGTTTCGATGCCCGTAAGAATATATAGCTTGTTTACTCCCTTTTTTGTTGAAAAACGGGTTGTCGGTTGGGATACTTCCATCTTGATTTAACCGATAAATTTTACCTCCGTCCCGGGTAATGTCCTGTGGGTTAACTTCACGATTCCCTCGATCTCCAATTGAAAAATAAAGATGGCCTTCGGCGTCAAAACTTATGCGAGAACCCCAGTGCTGTCCCTTTTTGGTGTTGCCTTCACCTTTGTAGAGTTGTTTTAAGTTTGCTAATGACGTCCCATCTAATTCTGCCCTGTAAAGTGCTGTGTGGCCACCAGCAGCTTCTCCGTCGCTGGAGCTAGCAGTAAAGAAAATCACTCTTGAAGTTTCAAAATCTGGAGCAATTGTTACATCTAAAAGTCCACCTTGTCCGCGAACATAAATTTCTGGAAGTCCGGATAGTTCGGTTTTTATACCGTCCATGACATGATACAAGATTCCAGATTTTTCTGTTACTAATAGTTCATTATTAGAGATGAAGGTCATACCCCAAGGGATATCAATTCCATCGACTACAGTTTCATATATATATTTTGGCCCAAGTTCATCTTGAATTTTTGGTCCATGGTCTTGTGCACATCCAATGAAGAATAAAGAACATAAAACGATTGAGAAGGTAAACTTTTTCATGAAGTAATTTTTGATTTTTAAAAATACAAATAAATATAGGACACACAAAGATGCATGGTTTAAAAAAAGCACTCCTTTTCAAGGATGAAAAAACATAGCCTTTTTAAAGTTAAAAACCACCTGAAAGATCAGGTGGTCTTGTCGGGATGACAGGATTTGAACCTGCGACCCCACGCCCCCCAGGCGTGTGCGCTACCAGGCTGCGCCACATCCCGTGGCAATTGTAAATAAAAAAAGCTCAATGAATGAGCTTTTTTGGTCGGGGTGGCAGGATTCGAACCTGCGACCTCCTGCTCCCAAAGCAGGCGCGATGACCGGGCTACGCTACACCCCGAAAAATTCGGTACGCAAATATAATACTTATCCGCTTTCTGACAAGTATTTCTCGGTCATATCAGGCTCCTTTTTTAAAGACGTCTCACCCCTTGTTATTGAGTAGGTTAGTTGTCAGAAGTTTTTATTTGTAGACCATCTTCGTCGATGCTCAGCTCAAAATCTGCCTCTTCGTCCGAAACTTTGATACGCAAATGGTCGTTGTCTATATCAATGTTTCCACTTATAGAGGTACAATCTTGACAAATAAGTGTGCCGTTTTCCATTTTCCATAAATGACCTGCTATTTTTCTGCGCGAATAATCCTGATCATTTTTAATGCCTCGATACATCATAGAACTGAAGTCTCTTTCGATATACAGGTACTGCCCCTCCGCAACTTCTAAGTTCAAGCGAACTTGTTGTTCGTTTCTTGCTTGAGCAACTGAAGCAAGCCATTGGCTGTTAAGTAATAGGTTTTTATTGTAATATTCATATGGATATGAAATTGCATTGGCATTCTCTCGGGCTCTTTTTTGGTTCCTTCCTTTTGCCTTTTTATCTATTCTAAGTTGTGTAATCTCGTCTTTACTTTGCGTAATGTTTAAACGAATTTCATCTAAAAGCAAATTCAATTCATCTTCATCGTTATAGATTAAATGTGTAGCGTCGAAAATTAGTATTTCATTGTCGTATTGAACGGTGTTTAATCTAATCTGCAAAGTATCCTTTGTGTCAATATCAATAAGCTCATTTTGAGTTGTTCGTGCTGTAAAAGCATTGGATCGGAACTCTCGGGCAATAGTAAAGGAGATCAGCAGTAATGTTGTAATCCATATTACTCCTAAGGTGTACTTGGTTGAATTATTCATCAATTTCCGTTTTGAAGTAAGTAGTCGAAGACCTAAAACAAAAATAAAAGTAAATGGAATTCCTACTCCAAAAAGAAGCAGTAAGGAGAATGCCCATAGCGGAAGATCTGTATTCATGCTCAAGAATAAGATTTCATGAGGAATTTCAATAGAGCTAATAAATCCAAATATTGCAACACTAAAAAGTAATCCAATCAGGACAATGGTTGAGAAAAGGATCATAAAGAACCCGATAACTTTACTAGCAATACTAACTAAGAGTAAAATTAATTTTTCAAGCACTTCCGAAAACTTTATGGACTTTTTTTTTAAATCATCTCCTACTTTGGAATAGTCTACATTTTTTACTTTTTGGGTAACATCATCCAAACCCTCTTTTATTTTTTTTTCGATGTTCGATATGTTTACGGGTTCTCCTTTCATTCTTAATTTTTCAGCAGTAGTTTTTGCCTCAGGAATAAGAGCCCATAGTAAGATGTAAACAAACACTACTCCTCCAATTGAAGAGAGTACAAGGATAATGAGAATCAAGCGAATCCAAACCCGATCAATCCCAAAGTAGTGTCCCAGTCCACTTGCAACTCCTCCGATAATTCGTTCGTCTGTGTCTCGATATAGTTTTTTTTGAGCACTCGATTTTGAACTTTCCTCTGTAGTTTCTTCTTCGCTGATATCTTCTGGAGTACCTAATATTTCGATTACATCCCTAACGTTTTGTTCTGAGATAACATAGCCATCTCGAACAGTGTATTGTGAAAACAGTTCTGCAATCCGAACTTCAATGTCTTCTAAGATCTCTTGTTTTCCCTCGGTTTGAGCAAAACTTTTTTCTAGTTTATTTAAATAATTTTTTAAAAGTGCATAGGCATCGCTATCAATATGAAATAACGTGTGTGCTAAATGTATTGTAACTGTAGTGTTCATGGTTAAGATTTTTTAGTTAATGCAGTAACGGCTTTGTTAAGATCACTCCAAGAAGAATGGAGTTCCTCAAGGAATTTTTCCCCTACTTTGGTTATGGAGTAGTATTTTCTTGGTGGTCCAGATGTTGACTCTTCCCACCGATATTCTAATAAGCCCCCATTCTTCAGTCGAGTTAATAGGGGATAGAGAGTTCCTTCAACGACTAGCATTTTCGATTTCTTTAGAGTTTCTATGATTTCAAAAGAATACTTGTCTTTAGTGCTTAGTATTTTGAGAATACAAAATTCTAGGACACCTTTTCGCATTTGTGCTTTGGTATTTTCAATGTTCATAACTTTTCTAGGTGTAGGTGTTCATTATTTTTTTTGTTTGAAGCATGTTATTCTTGGTTGTTTACTATGCAAATATATGTTTTTAAGATAATACCATGCAATACATAGTAGTAATTTTAACATTTCTACAACATTTTTGTTTGAAAATCGCAACTAAATTAGTGTAATCAAATCTAAGAACTATGAGCAATTACAAGTACTACACTACGATTTTGAGTAAGGTTAGTTTTGACAATGAGCTATTTTCAAAAGAATATGAAAAGGCTTGCAGGGAGTTAAATGAGGCAGATTTAGTTCGTTTGAAACGATGGTGTCGGGCTTTTTTAAGTAAAAACCCACAGTTAGAATTGATTTAAGGTACAATTATTTGAACATCATCATAAGCAATTGCGCCCCGAACAACCCCGCTGATACTTTCTTTTAAAGCTTCGATGATCTGAAGTTTCAATTGACTCTTGGGGTAAATGATGCTGATCTCACGAGCTGGGGAGGGAGCCGGAAAGTGGATTACGTTTTTTGTATTCTTTTCAGAAAGATTAGAAGCATTTAAAAAAGGAACGAGCGTCATTCCTAAACCTTCGTTTGCTAAGTTGACAAGGGTTTCAAAACTGCCACTCTTCAGGTTGAATTGCTTATTCCTCCCACTTTTCACTACGGAACACATGGAAAGGACTTGATTTTTGAAGCAGTGTCCGTCTTCGAGTAACAATACATTTTCATTTTCTAGATCCTCAACATTAATGACATTACTTCCGGATAAGCGGTGATTTTCTGGAACATACGCTACAAATGGTTCGTAGTACAAGGGGCGTTCAATTATTGTTTCCTGCTTAAGAGGCGTAGCTGCGATTCCTGCATCTAGTTTTCCGTCTGCAAGGTGTTCTATGATGCTTTCGGTTGTAAGTTCTTCAATCTTCAGGTTGACCTTTGGGTAGGCTTTTAGGAATGTATTGAGGAACATGGGGAGTAGGGTAGGCATTACTGTTGGAATGATGCCCAGGCTAAATGATCCCCCTATATACCCTTTCTCTTGGGCAACAACGTCCTCCATACGTTTGGATTCCGATATAATTTTACGAGCTTGAATAAGAATTTCTGATCCTACTTTAGTTAAACGGATGGGTTTCTTTGTTCTGTTGAAGATTTGAACTCCCAATTCGTCTTCTAATTTTTGGATTTGCATACTTAATGTAGGCTGAGTAACAAAAGATTTCTCTGCAGCAAGAGTGAAATTCCCTGCATCTGCTACTGCTATCATGTATTTGAGTTGGGTAAGTGTCATTATTTGATAATTTTATTATTTATCAAATATAATAAGAAAAAGTTATATCAGTTCAGTATTTCGACTTTCATTTTGATGTTTTGTATTGGATTTTCTCGCCCATCAATCGGTTGTGCGCAAATTTTATCAACTACATCCATGCCTCGAATAACCCTACCAAACGGAGTGAAGTCTTGATCTAAATGATAAGCTCCGCCTTTCTGTTGAACGATAAAGAACTCGAATGGTGACGCCAGTTTGTGTGGATTATCTTCTTCACTACTGGGAATAGAAATAACACCCCGATCGTGCTTGTGCCCCTTGTCGTTGTCCTGAGGTAAGAGATAACGCCCAATCTTTCTTCTTTTTCGCCATGTTTTTGGATGATCTGAGTTTCCGCCTTGAATAACAAAATCTGGGACAACTCGATGAAAAAAGGTGTCGTTAAAGTACCCCAACTTTGTTAGATAAATAAAATTTGCCCTGTGGTAAGGTGTGTTGTCAAACAGAAGAAGATCAATTTCTCCATAGGCAGTACTGATTCTTACCTTGTTTTCTTTGTGCTTCTGTTGATACTCAAATAGAAATGGAATAGCCGTTTTTTCATTTAGGTATTCTGTAGGTTCTTCAAGTAGAAGTTCTTTTTTTACAACTTTCTGTTTGGGTTCATCTTTTTTTGTAGTATTTTTTGTTTTTTTAGGAGGCTCCGAACAGCTCACTAAAATCAGCAGTACCATACTTAAAATATTAAACTTTCTCATTACCCTATGCTGTTTACAAAATTCGAATCGATTCTTTCAAAAGTAATGGATTTACCCTTACCCGGGATTGTTGCACAAAAAAAAATGACCCCCTTATTCAGATTACAAGAAATAATAGACAACCCTTTGAGTAAGAAAAAAGCAAAAAAAGCGGCAGTTTTAATTTTATTTTTTCCGGATGCTAAGGGAAATACCAATTTTGTTTTAATCGAACGGGTAGTCTATTCGGGTGCGCATTCTGGTCAAATTAGTTTCCCAGGAGGAAAAAGAGATCTTAGCGACAACACATTTTGGGATACGGCATTACGAGAAGCTCAAGAAGAGGTTGGTGTTGCGCATTCTGATGTAAAAAAAATCAAGGAGTTATCAAGCTTTTATATTCCCCCGAGTAATTTTATTGTTCACCCTTTTGTAGGTTTTGTACGAAGTAAACCTGCTTTTGTGAAAGAGATTAAAGAAGTTGAAAAGGTCATCGAGGTTCCTCTTTCTAAGCTTTTAGATTCTGAAAATGAAACCAAGGGAATCGTTTCTACCTCTTATGCGGGCGAAATTAATGTTCCCATGTATGTTTTTGAAAATGTTCAAGTGTGGGGAGCTACTGCTACAATTCTTGCAGAAATGAAAGAATTGATTCTGATTGCTCTGAAAGAATAATGTTATATTTGCTCGATTATTTAGATTATGGGAATACTAAAAAGAAACCCTTTCGGGCATATACTTTTCTTAAAAAAAATGTTGATCCGTTACCTGGGCATTATGTCTCATCGCAGGTATAGAGGTTTCAATCAGTTGCATATTGAAGGCTCAGAAATCATTAAAAATTTACCCGATCAAAATGTACTTTTTGTATCCAATCACCAAACCTATTATGCAGATGTAGTTGCCATGTTCCACGTGTTCAACGCAAGTTTAAGTGGTCGCCTCGACAGCATTAAGAATGTGGGATACCTCTGGAATCCGAAATTGAATATTTATTATGTTGCCGCAAAAGAGACCATGAGCGACGGACTCTTACCAAAAATACTAGCCTATGCAGGTTCTGTTTCAATAGAACGAACTTGGCGTGAGTCTGGAAAAGACATTAACCGACAGGTCAAATTCAGTGACATCTCTAATATCGGGAAGGCACTAGATGATGGGTGGGTAATCACTTTTCCACAAGGAACAACCAAACCCTTCAGACCCATGCGGAAAGGAACTGCCTTCATCATTAAGAAATATAAGCCCTTAGTAGTACCAATTGTCATCGACGGTTTCAGAAGATCGTTTGATAAAAAGGGACTTATGATCAAGAAAAAGGGTATTCTGCAGTCCATGGTAATAAAAGAACCTCTTGTAATTGATTACGATAATGATTCCGTAGAATCCATCTTGGAGAAGATAGAATATTCTATAGAACAACACCCTTCGTTTTTAAAGGTTTTATCTGCCAAAGAAATCGAAGAACAAGAAGCTTTGAATAAAAAAAGAGAGTGGTAATTTTAGTCCTCAATTTGATTGAGCTCTTGAATGTGTCTTTTAAGCTTAAAGAAATACCGTCCATAGATTAGGTAATAAAATCCGATGAGTATTGTTAATACTAAAATCATAATTATGATGATGACAATTACCATTTGTATAATTGATCCTTCCCCTCCAGTTTCTTGATTTAACAGATGTATGTAGTTTTGATCATAGCGGAATGCATTGATCAAAACAACAACCAAAAAGACGATAAACACTCCTAAGTTATAGATGATGTATTTGTTGACAGATTTTCTTGATTTAATGATGGTTTCAATCAGAATAGAAATGGAATCAGAGGCTTTAATTTTATTGTAATTGAAGTAAAACTGAATCATGAAGTAGGAGAGGATTACATATCCTAGAATACTGATTATGATTGAAAATTCATATAAATGAATACTTCTATAGTATTCAAAAGCTTCAAAGTAATCAGGAATAATAAATGGAAATAAAAGATAAGCAAAGAATTCTACACAACTGAAAATAAAAATCCACTTGATGGAAGAAATCGATTTCTTTTGCGTCAATGCATACAGTTCTTCCTTTGATAGTTGTAGGTCAAACTTTTGATTTTTCCATTCTTGCTTTAATGCATCCAGTTTATTCATAGTTTTATTACTTCAGCATTGTTTTTAATTTCCTTTTGAGTCGACTGATTTTTACGCGTGCATTTACTTCAGATATTCCGAGAGTTTCAGCAATTTCAGTATATTTTTTATCTTCCAAATACAATAAGATCAAGGCCTTTTCAATTTCAGAAAATGTTTCTATTTTTTCATAAAGCCATCGAATTTGAATTTCTTTGGTGTCGTCATATTCTTCATAAGCTTTCAATTCTGGAAGCATCGACATATCTTCACTTAGAATTGTTTTTTTGTTTTTCCGATAAAGTGTGATTGCAGTATTCAACCCTACGCGATACATCCAAGTGGTAAACTTAGATTTCCCAGCGAAACTAGGGTATGACTTCCACAATTGAATACTGATCTCTTGAAAGAGATCTTTCTGACTTGCATCATCATAAGTATAAATGCGACAAATTTTGTGAATGATATTTTGATGCTCCTTGAGCAACTCCAAAAAATCATTTTCACTCAAACGCATGTACTTGTTATTCTAATTAGTGGGATAAAAAATTTTTTTGTTACAAAAAACACGTTTTCTATTCAATAATACCGGCACAGCTTACCCGTGCACCTGCAGCTCCAGAAGGCTGAGAAGTTAGATCATCAGCTCCTTGGTGCACGATAATGGCTCTGCCTACAAGGTTTTTATCCGCATCATCGCAACCAATACACCACTGATCTGTGCTGAAAGTGATCATACCATGGCCGCTATCATCGGCAGTAAAGTTACCGATATCGCCCCGGTGGTATCCTGCGGCATCTCCCCAAGCACCGTGAGGTTGGAAGGTTGGATTCCAGTGTCCACCCGCTGACTTTCCGTCCGCTGAACTACAATCTGCTTTTTCGTGAATATGGATGGCATGAACACCTGAGTCCAATCCGTTGATGTGGGCTTCTAGTGTAACTTGGCCATCTTTCTCGGTTAAAGAAACCATCCCAGAGGCTGTGCTTCCACTTTTAGCCTCCAGAGAAAATTTGAGTTTCTTTTCTGTTTTTTGATGCATTTGATGCGGCTTGTCGTGTAAAATAGTGCTTTTATGAGCTTCTACTTTTGCTTTGACTTCTCCTGGAGTTCCCTCAATTACTTGAACATCTTCATTTAAAACTCCATTTTTATCAGTAATTGTTGTGATGGTTGCTCGAAGAAGAGTGTCATTGATTTTTTTCATTTCAATAGAAACTTCAGCGTGCTTTTCTTTTTTTGGTTTTGTTTCACAGGAAACAAATAAAGAGGCACTTAATATGCTGGCTAAAAGGATGGATGTGATTTTCATAATGCGTTTTTTTTACGCAATAAAGTTAGAAAAAAATGAATAGCTGTCATTTGTAAAAGGTATTTATCTGTTTTTAATTTTATAATCAGTTTATAATTTTACAAGAAAACGGATAATACTCAAAAACACTATATTTACAAAAAAAAAAATTGCGCACTAAAATATCACTTCTATTCGCTTTGATGTTGTTGCTTAGTTGTAAGACTATGTATAAAACACTCCCTTTTTCTGAAACACCAATTCCGGAGGCACCTGATTATACCAGTAGCAAATACTGGGCGGTTCTCCCAGGTCAATATCCAGAAGAGCTTGTTTCTATAAGTGGTAAGTCATCTCAAAGGGAGGTAGATGTTTTTTTTGTATACCCTACATTATTAACAGACAAAAAAGATTCTTCTTGGAATGCTGATTTAAATCGGGTTGATATCCGAAAGAATGTTCTTGCGAAATCGGTAAAGTTTCAAGCATCAAGTTGGGCTAAGGCGGGAAATATATACGTTCCTTTTTATCGACAATCTCACTACAAGACCTATGTAGAGCCATTCGATTTGGAAGGCCCAGCCTCTTGGAAAATTGCTTATCAGGATGTTTCAGCAGCATTTAAGTATTATTTAGAGCATTACAATGAAGGCAAAGGAATTATCATAGCTGGTCATAGTCAGGGAAGTATTATGGCCAAAGAATTAATTAAAGATTTTTTTGATGGTAAGGACTTACAAGATCAATTAGTAGCAGCCTATTTGCCAGGAGTTCGCGTCAAAGAAAATGAGTTAGGTTCGATACAACCCATGAACCAACCTGAGGCTGTTGGAGGCTTTGTAAGCTGGAATACCTACAAAAAAAAGAAGTACCCTAAGACTTACGAACAGTGGTACAAAGGGGGGGTGACTACTAACCCTATTACTTGGGATGAACGTGTTAAAACATCAAGATCCGAACATTTAGGAACCTTAAATTCTGATGGAGAAATTTATGATAAAGCAATCGGGATTGAAGTTGTTGATGGGTTAATCTGGTCTACTGTCCCACGTATTCCCAAACGTTTTTTCCTTTCTTTTATTAAAAGCTACCATTTTGCCGATGTAAACTTATTTTGGAAAGACATTGAAGTAAATGCCCAATTACGTGCAAAAAAGTGGTTGGAACTTCAAAAAGCAAACTGATGTTGAACGAATTACTCGAGCGTTGTAGGAAGGAATGGCAACTCGCTCTCTCTCAAAGAAAGCACCCCTATCGTATTTTTGTTTTAGGTACTACAAGTGATTCACGACCAGAATTAAGAACCGTTGTTTTAAGAGATTTTAATCCAGAGTCAATGGAGTTCACAATTTACACGGATGCTCGCTCGAGCAAAGTTTCTAGTTTAAATAACAATGAGGCGGTCGAAATTCTTTTTTATAATCCAGAAAAACTGACCCAAGTTCGCATTCAAGCCCAATGTGTATTAAAAGAGCGAGACGAAACATTGTTTAAGCAACAAGCGTTGGCTTCGCAAAAAGATTACACCACAGTACGAGCTCCAGGTAGTCGGATCGACTCGGTGTCTTCTACTTCATTTTTGGAGGAAGAACACCATTTTATGAAACTTGTTTTCCAGGCTAAACAGCTCGATTACCTTGAATTGAAACGCCCCGCTCATATTCGCGCGCTGTTTAAAAAAGTAAAGGAAAGCTGGATAGGCGAATTTAGAACCCCTTAAAGCTATTCGTTAGATTATTTTTTGTAATTTTTAATTTTAAAAATAGTCTTATGAAATCAAGAAAACACAAACCCAATTCAAGAAGAAGTTTCTTAAAAAAAGGACTTCTTGCTTCCTCAATTATGATTGTTCCAAGACATGTACTTGGAGGACCCGGATATCTTGCTCCTAGCGACCGTTTGAATGTTGCCGGAATTGGCGTAGGCGGAAAAGGAAGAAGTGATCTTATCAATGCTTCAGTTCAAGGACGTGAACGTGTTGTTGCCTTGTGTGATATCGATCCTAGCGGAACACATGGTGTTTTAGACACCATCAAAGAGTTTCCCAAAGCGAACTTTTACACTGATTTCAGAAAACTACTAGACACGGAAAAAGACCTCGATGCCATAACAGTTTCAACTCCCGATCACACCCATGGAGTAATTGCTATGGAAGCCATGAACCGTGGGATTCATGTATATGTTCAAAAACCCTTAACCCATAACATCAAAGAAGCGCGTTTACTTACTGAAACTGCTCGCGCAAACAAGATGGTTAGTCAGATGGGGAACCAAGGGGCTTCAAACCCTGCTCAAGTTCAAGTTCAAGAATGGGTAAATGCGGGACTCATTGGAAAGGTTTCTGAAGTAAAAGTATGGACCAACCGACCGGTGTGGCCCCAGGGGATTCCTAAACCACAACCCGATCCGCAGAACAAGCCTGGTAACCTCGCTTGGGATCAATGGTTAGGTCCTGCTCAAGAAACGCCATATAGTTCATCTTTGCATCCATTCAACTGGCGCGGCTGGTGGGAATATGGAACTGGAGCATTAGGAGATATGGGCTGCCATTTAATTGATATTCCTTTTCGCGCACTCGGACTGCACTATCCAACGGCAGTAGAATGCAGTGTCGGAAGTGTATATACGCAAATGTGGGTACCAGAGCATTTGCCAGAAGGATGCCCACCTTCATCTTTGGTAACCCTTAACTTTGATGCAACCGAAAAGAACCAAACCCCGGTAGTGATGACTTGGACTGATGGAGGAATACGTCCTCCACATCCGGATCTAATTCCATCTACGGAAGACATTGGAGAACCTGGTGGTGGTAATGGTGTCTTGATGATTGGAGAACACGGGATCATCAGTACGGGTGTCTATGGTCAATACCCAAAATTATTTAGAAAAGGAGAAGAAACCCTAACCTTTGAACAGCCAAAAGATAAAGAACCTGAATTTGGACATCAGAGACAATGGATCGATGCCATAAAAGCAGGATTCAATAGCGATGAACACAAAGCATTGACTTCTTCATTCGATTACTCAGGACCGCTAACCGAAACGGTGTTGATGGGTAATATTGCTATTCGGAGTTATCTACTTCGAAAAGGAAGTGGTCGGGATATGGAATACTACGGGCGTAAAAAATTACTGTGGGACGGAGCTGAAATGAAAATAACAAATTTAAAAGATGCCAACCAATTTGTCGGTCGAGAATATCGCAAAGGGTGGGAACTGTAGAAAAAGATAAATGAAGAACAACATCATATGGATTACCGGAGCATCTTCGGGAATTGGAGCAGAATTGGCAAAACAATATGCTAAAGAAGGAGCTCTCCTAATTTTATCGGCACGGCGAGAAAAGGCATTACAAGAGGTTAAAAACTCTTGTGAGCATCAAGAAAATATTACTGTTTTGCCTTTAGATTTAAAGGATTTTAATTCAATGCCACAGTATGTCGAAAAAGCACTTGCTGTACATGGTTCCATTGACCTTTTAATCAATAATGGAGGGGTGAGTCAACGATCCCTTATTGCAGACACTAAAATTGAAGTATATCAAGAATTGATGGATATTAACTATATGGGAACAGTAGCACTAACCAAAGCGTTGTTGCCCTATTTTATTAAGCGGAAAAAGGGTCATTTTGCAGTGGTGACCAGTGTAATGGGGAAATTTGGCTCTCCCTATCGTTCTGGATATTGTGGAGCAAAACATGCGTTACATGGCTTTTTTGATGTATTGCGTATGGAACATGAAAAAGACAATGTTGATGTTACGTTGATATGCCCTGGCTTTGTCCAAACTAATGTTACAATCAATGCGTTGACGGGAACTGGAGCGCGCTTGAATCATGATGATCCAGGAACACAGAATGGACTTGAAGTTGCTTTCTTTTGTAGAAAAATGATTCGAGCTATCCGTGATAAAAAATGGGAAGTGTCTTTCGGAAAGAAAGAAAAGCTAGGTGTTTTTGTCAAGCGTTTCTCCCAAAAATTACTGCACGCAATCGTAATGCGTTCGAATGTGCGCTAAAACTTTTAAGCCTAAACCATAATCACTATGAAGAATGAACACAAAATACAAAGACGTGATCTTATTAAAACACTTGCAGTAGGAGCAACAACTGCTTTCATTGGCTCAGGATTTACTAAACTTGAGGCACAAGAAGTATCCAATCAATTGAAAGGAAATATCAATCATTCCGTGTGCCAATGGTGTTATCCAGATCTGAGTTTAGAGGAGCTCTGTGAAGTAGCCAAAGAATTTGGTTTGATGGGAATCGATTTAATAGGACCAAGCGGTTGGGATACGCTAAAAAAACACAAGCTTGTTTCGACCATGTGTAATGGTGCAGAGATAAGCCTTACCGAAGGATTCAATGATTCTCAGTACCATCCTGTTTTAATTGAAAATTACACCAAGCACATCAAACTTGTAGCAGCAGCTGGGTTTACCAATCTTATCTGTTTCAGTGGGAATAAGCGGGGAATGGACGACGAAACTGGTTTGCAGAATTGTGTTCAAGGCTTACAACAGATCCTTCCTTTAGCAGAAAAATTAGGTGTAGTTATTCAAATGGAATTATTCAATTCTAAAGTTGATCATCCCGATTATATGTGTGACAATTCTACCTGGGGAATTGAGCTTTGTAAGCGACTCGATTCACCTAATTTTAAATTACTTTATGATATTTATCACATGCAAATTTCGGAAGGTGATATCATAAGAACAATAACGGATAACCATCAATATTTTGGGCATTATCACACAGCTGGAGTTCCAGGAAGAAATGAAATCAATGACACCCAAGAGTTATTTTATCCAGCAATAATGAAGGCAATTGTAGAATCTGGTTATGAAGGAGTCGTTGCTCAGGAGTTTATCCCGAAAAATGAAAACCCATTAGCGTCGTTAAAAGAGTCTATTTTAATCTGTGATGTTTAAAGTATATTTTAGGCAATAAGTTCAGTCTAAAGTTTCTTATATTTGTATTACTATATTTAAACCACATGAAACTGCACAACCTTTATTTAATCGCTTTAACCTTATTTTTAACCTCCTGTGGATCATCTGGGTCCGGCTTAGATCCTCACCTTAGTGTCGACGAGATAAAGGAGTTGCAGCAAGAATTAGAAATTGATCTTGTTGGTAAGTGGAAGCTCAGAAGACCATCTGGATCCATTTCAAATAAAACGTTTACTGCAACAAATAATTGTGATCTAACACAAATAGAATTCATTGAAAACAACACTTATTTACTTAGTATAAGCTATACTGCTGCGGGTTCTTCTGAGTTGCGTTATCAAACCTATAAAGGAAAGTTCGACTTGATTTTTAAAGAATCCGATACTGAAGCTGTGATTGAGCGTTTGGTTCTTATGGGGGCAGATTATGTGCCGAGCGGTACTGTTCCTCTTGAAGGATCTGTTGCTACTATATCTGAGATTGTAATTGATACGAGCGTCGATGATATTTCTTTTAATATCCAACTGGGACAGGACACAGCTGCGACTTGTTTACTTGATTCTGCAATTTATTTAACGGGTGATAAAGAAGAGAAATTAGAGCCTAACGCTCCAGAGGACAGTAATCATTTCAAAATTCAACAAGACTGGAGACTGATGAGTCTTACAGCAAATATAGAGGTAATCACCGAGTCCAACGGACCTTCTTTCATCAGTTCGGGTCTATGCTACCTTCTTGCAGAAGATTTTTATGACCGATGTTATAATCAGGAGACCCAAGAATTTGATCCGATTTGCCCTCAGGCTACAACCTTGACCTTATTATTCTCAGGTTACGGCACCTATCTATTGGTATATTATGATGGTTCCGGTGCGATGATTTCAACCGAAGAAGGAGAGTGGCGCTGGATGCCTGACACAGAAACTCCGTATACGGTTATTCAAGTTCGTTTTGAAAATGAACCTTGGGAAGATTCAGATGCTGTTGTGATCACTCAATTAGATGAAAGTTCTCTTTTGTTTCAAGAAATGAATGGTGGAGACGGAGCTCCAGCTTATGAGGAGATAGCAGTCTATAATTTTCAGTTGGCAAGCCTACCCTTTGCTGATTCCTCTTGTGGAGATTTATCAGCATATTCGGATACTTATAATTAATTATATTAGCCAAATAATTTATTGCTAAATGAGGAAACACAAACTCACCTTTTTATGTAATCTTTTGGTGTGTATTTGTTTGTTTGGTTGTTCTTCCACAGAAGGAGTTGCTCTCAAGGAATTGACTATCGAACACAAATCAAACCCAGTCATGCATTTACTAGATGATGTACCCTATTCTGGCCGTGTGTTTCAATATGAGGAAGGTACAGAATTCTTATCCGTAGAATTTTACCTGTTGGATGGAGTTTATAACGGTTCCTATGCAGCATACTATCCGGGCGGTTTACCAAAGCGTATTGCCTTTTATGACCAAGGGGTCTTGAATGGTTTAGAAGAGCATTATTACGAAAATGGTCAGTTGAAAGAATCTGTTAACTATGTCCAGGGAAATTTCAATGGAAAACGGATGGTTTACTGGTCTAATGGTATTTTGAAAGAACAAAATTCATTTTCAAATGGAGTTTTAGGTGGTGAAAACCTCTTCTATTTTTCTGACGGAAAACTTCGTAAACGATTGAAATTTGATGCCACTGGAAAACGAGACGGTAAGTGGGAAGATTTTCATTCCAATGGGCAACTCAAATTACGTGTTGAGTATCAAAATGGAATTCTGTTATCGACTTCAGATACTTTTGATTTTCAAGGGAATATTATTAAAATGCAATAATTCTTAGTAACATACTTTTGAACGGAGAACGGTATAACTTCCTTGATCAATTGATACGGAACCGTCTAAGTGACAAAAGATAAAAACTTTACCCTTCGGCACATATACATCGTAGGTTCTACAATCACACCCTCGATAACTTATAATCACTCCACTGCTTCCAGCCTCAATTGTTTTTTCTGTACAAGGTGAGCAGGTGAGCGCTATGTTGACTGTTACAACATTACTATCAACATTACTACTGTCTCTGGCCATATAGGTAAAGCTATCTCCAGCATCCATTACCCCATTTTGTGTATAACTGAATGTCCCTCCTGGATTTAGAACCAGCGTCCCAGAGGAAGTGCCAGAAACCAGAATCGCGGTTAAGGCGTCTCCGTCTGCATCGGTATCATTCGCCAATACACTGTTCATTCCTCCCGTCAATAGAGTAGTAGTTTGACCAATTCCTACGGTTATGCTGTCAGGAAACGCTACTGGTGCGTCATTTGTTGGTGTAATCGTTACAGAAACTACTGTTGGCGCGCCATATCCTTTTCCGTCAAAAGGAATATAAGTAAAACTATCGGTTAAATCTTCGGTCCCTGAATGAGTGTAGGTGAAAGATCCGTCTGCGTTTAATGCTAGGGTTCCATAGAGCGGACTCGTTCCAATTGTTGCTGTTAACAAAGCAGCATCTCCAGCATCTGCATCGGTATCATTTGACAGCACACTTGTTGATGCTGCGGTAGTGGTAGTTGCCGTTCCACCCTCAAATAAAGCAATTGTTTCGGTAACACCTACGGGGACGTTATTAATGTAAATTGTAACCGTAGTAGTATTTCCAATATTTGTAAATGTGTCGCGAGGAGTATAGGTAAAACTGTCCGTTACGTTAGCACTATTATCGTGCGTATAAGTGAAGTTTCCATTAGCTGATAAATTTACTGTACCATGCATTGCGCCGGATACTAAGGCAGCTGTCATGGCGTCACTTTCTGGATCAGAATCATTTGCTAAAACTGAAGTTGTTACCCCATCGTTTAAAACATTTGTTGTTGCTCCTCTTACTAAATTCACCACATCTGCAATACCAGTTGGAGGGTCATTTACGGGTGAAACACTAACGGTAAAGAGATCATCAACTGTACAGTTGAGATCCCCATCTGAGGCTATTAAATTAATAAAAGTTGAGCCGCTTTGGTTGGGTAAAAAGTCAATGATCAAAGCTGTTGCTGTAATGCTTGTAGCTAATATGCTGTTATTACCAATAGAAGTTGAATAGCTCAAAGACGATGTATCAACATCTGCAAATATGTTTGCCAATGGAATAAATAAATCAGGATCATCTTCAAATGCGGTTATATCTGCTGTTGGATTCTCTAGGGTTGGACAATCATTTATTGAGTTTATTATAACAGGAATCGCAATGTCAATCGCACAACCTCTACGATCACTTACATTCAGTGTCATGCTTGTTGTTCCCCACTGGTCGGGTTTTGGAGTAAATGTTATGACTCCAGAGGCATCTGTAACAGCAGTAAGTAAGTTGGTTGCTGTATGCGTTAAGGTATACATTGGCGTATCGCCATCTGCATCGCTGATTTCAGCTCCATAATTCCAAGTCCAAGCTGCTCCATCTTCATCTGCAGCTGGGAATCCACCAACGGCTGTATAAACTGGACAATCATTAACTTCTTGAATTGTGATATTAACCGAAATAATATTTCCGTCTTGACCTGCTATTTCTGCTGCTCTGTATTGAAAAGTATCGGTGGTTGTTTCCGATCCATCGTGAGTGTAGGTAAAGGTTCCTGTTGAAGAAAGTACAACAATTCCATTTGATGCCTGTGTTGTTAGGATTGCTTCTAAGGGATCATTTTCTGTGTCGGTATCATTTGCTAATAAAGAAGTAGCTGCCAATACGGTAGTGGTAACTGTACCACCTTCCAACACAAATAGATTTTCGGTAACAGTTACTGGTGGATCATTTACGGCTGTTATATTAACTAAAAACACATCCTGTACTGTAGAACATCCATTGAGGTCATCGACCAAAATAGTTAGGGTTGTAGTTCCATTTTGTTCTGGAATATACTGAATGGTTAATGTATTTGTATTTAAGGTTACGTTGGCTATGGATGAATCGGCATTGGTGAATGAAAAAGATAAAGCATTGTTTTCAGCATCCGAAAAATTAGGACTTAAATTGATAACCGTATCTGCTGCATCTTCATTTACAGTAATATCAGGTAGAGGTGTATCTACTATTGGACAATCATTTATAGGTGCTATGTTTATTGTAACACTAACAACAGAACTTGATAATAAATCAGATAGGGTATAGTTGAATGTATCCGTAGTGGTTTCCGAGCCATTGTGATTGTATACAAAAGTTCCACTGGTTTGTAAACTAAAAGTTCCACCCGAATGATTATACGGACCAGATCCTGGCACTAAAGTAGCTGTTAAGTTATCTCCTTCAGTATCGGTGTCGTTGGCTAGTACGGTGATCGAAATTGTAGTTGAGGTTGCTGTTTCATTTTCATCTACATTGATTATATCAGGAGTTCCAACGGGTGTGTCGTTTTGTGGTTCAACTTTAACTGTAAAAGTAGAACTCACGAGTGTAGAACATACACCATCTGAAGCATACAGAATGATTGTGCTACTTCCAGTCATATTATCTACAAAATCTAAGGTAAGCGTTGTGGTGTTTAAAGTAGCTGTCAATAAAGCTGGATTGGTGTTGCTAACGGTAAGCGTTATCGTATTCAACTCTTCATCTGTAAACACAGGACCTAAATCAATATCTAAATCCGCTGCATCTTCCATAACTGTTTGCGTAGTTATTGCACTAGCAACGATTGGGCAATCGTTTGTGTGCGTAATTTGTATGGTCACGGTAGTTGTATTCCCTAAGACACCCTTGCCATCATATGGTCTATAGAAGAAAGTGTCGGTAGCAATTCCAGAACCGGGAATTTGAGTACCGCCATGAGTATAAGAGAACGTTCCATTATCTAGAAAACTAAGAGTACCCAGATTAGGTGTCAGGGTTGGTACAGGTTGCCCTAGAAGAAATCCAGCAGAAAGGTTATCACCTTCAATATCGGTATCGTTGAACAAAACGGAGGTAGCATTTGCTGAAGTTACAGCAACAGTTTCTCCTTCGTTTACAAGAATTGTATCAGCAATTCCTTGGGGTAAGTCATTGATGTTAGTTACGGTAACTAAAAAACTTTCTGAGGTTACCACGCCACATTTCAGGTCATTTGCCGTAAGGGTAACGGTTGCCGATCCCACCATATTATCAGCAAAATCGAGTGTAAGGCTTGTGGTATTGATCGTTGCTGTCAGCAGGGGCGTATTGGTGTAAGTAACCGTATAGGTTAGCGCATCCCCCTCTGGGTCGAGAAATGTAGCTGAAAAATTGATGACGGTATCAGCTGCATCTTCCGAAACGGTAATATCGGATAGAGGATTTTGAACAAGTGGACATTCCTCAACGGGTGTTACTGTTATTGTAACAGAAACTGTATTTCCATATAACGCTCCGTCGAATGCACGGTAGCTAAAACTATCTGTTGTAGTTTCAGAGTCGTCATGGGTATACGTAAACGACCCTGTAGCACTAAGAACTAAAATACCATTGATGGTATCTGTGACAAGGTCAGTAGTTATGTTATCTCCCTCGGGATCACTATCGTTGGATAATACAGAGGTAGCACCTCCTGTTGTAGTAGTGATTGATCCACCCTCAATTACGGTTATAGAGTCGGTTGACGAAATCGGTGGGTTTGTATTGGCTTCGAAAGAACTTACATATATACCGCGACCAAACGTACCAGCAATTACTCGGTTATCAAGTGCAGAAACCCCACGGAAATCCATATCAAGAACCGCAACATCACTCATACCTTCATACGCCAGACTCCAATCGGGATTTGCAGCTGTAAAATTCAATGTTTTCCAAACCCCCAACTCAGTTCCAACGATAACCTCTTCTTCTTCATATGGATTATTCAAAATAGAGTATACTGGGAGATCAGGAAGTTTAGTAGCACCTGCTCCTTCTTTATTTACCCACGTTGATCCTCCGTCCTCTGTGAAGTATACATTAACGATAGAAGTTCCGTAATTGTAATATGTAATGTATATGTCATCTTCTGTAGCCCCAAAGTGAATATCCGAGACACTCCCGGCAGTCGGGTTTCCTATTGAAGTTGCACTTGGAGTAGTGTCCGCATTGGATATTTTAATAATATTCCCATCCTTTGTTCCAACAAAAAGTAAAGAACTCCCAGTTGTAAATGGGGATAGTTTTAAAGTAGTAGGTTCTGATGAAAGAAGTCCTGTTAGTAAGGTAGTTGTTGGAGTATTACTATCAACATCCTTAATCCTTCTAAGGTTATAAGTGGTTCCAACCGTTGCGTTCGAAAAATAGATATCTTGGTTTGAGTCTAGAGCCGCTGGATTGATGAAACTTCCTTCACGAGGTAAAGTCAAAATTCCACCATAAGCATCTAAACTTGCTAGCTGCTGGTTTCCAGTGTAAATTCCAGAGGCATTGTAATTCTGTCTTGAGATTGCATCGTTATAAATGTAATTTACAATTGAATAACTCCCACCCACTTGATCGAAAAAGGTAGCGGCACCATCTCCACCTTCAATAACATATGCATTAGATAAGCTAAGTCCGGGGTTAGAAAGCCCATAATTACCGTTGTCCTGAGTTCCTCCTATTACATAGTCTATTCCAAAACCAGATGGGCTCTGTGCAACTGTGTAAAATTGAGTTGTAACAAAATTATTTTCTCCTTCAGTAAAATTGTCAGAAGCATTTGCAGTATCAAGGTCAGAACAATAGGCAACCCCTCCGTCATTAACAATAACGGCTTGCTTGGTGTTTGAAGGTCTAAAGTATAACCCATGCTGGTCTGCGTGAATTAAAGACACTCCGAGACCTACTGCTGCAGCGGAATTATTAGCCCACTTAGTGATTTGATTCCAACTTATTCCTCCATCTCCAGAACGAAACCAATTGATTCCTCCTACATATACGATATCATTATCTGTTGGATCAACCTCAATTTCAAGATCATATCCAGATTGCCCTCGGGTGAAGTCTGTTGGTGGTATTCCACTGTCAATGTCAATAGGTTCTGAAAGTTTTTTTAGGGTAGAAAAATCATCAGTAGTCTTGTAGATTTCTGCAACCGAATTAGCACTCATTAGTACATAATGTGTACTTGGGACAGTTTCGCTTGAAGCAATTTCTGTTCGACCTATAGCAGTTGGTTCAACGTCATATACTGGTGTTGCTTTTGTGAATATGACACCATCGTTTTTCCCACTATAATAGTAATTTCCCCCCGTTGCTCCAAGAGGCCCTCGAGTTGTTGCAAGCCATATCTTATCATTAGTTGTTTGTACTTCAATGTCGTTTATGTTTTCTGGTCTCGAAGTGTCACTATTGTTTAAGGTTATTTTTGACCAAGAACCGCCACCATCTGTAGAATAGTAAAGGCCATAGATGTTATAGTCAAAATCGGTGGTTGACATTCGTTTGTGATTACTCCCATATCCTAGTGCTGCATATAGATAACTCTGCGTGGTTGTATCATCATCATGGTCAAAAAGGGCTAAGTCGTTAATGTAAAAATAGCCTTCTACTTCGGTCCAACCTCCACCATATGTAATGGTAACCTGTCCTGAGCTACTTCCAAGAATTTTTGTCCAACTAACCCCACCATCGTTAGATTTATAAACCCCATTCCCGGCAACATCGCCTTGGGTATAGGATTCCCCAGTTCCAACGTACATCACATCCATATCATCCGGATCTTGAATGATGTTAGAAACTGCAAGATTTCCTATTGGAATATTAATCTGTGTCCATGCAGGTATAGGATCAGCGTCAATATCTTCGTTAACCCAAAGACCCCCACTAACTCCACCAGCAATTACTCGATCTTCTTCAGCATCATTAAGGTCGAATAAAGCAGCTCGTGTTCGACCAGCTTGGTTGTTTGGACCAATAGTATACCATGGAGTGTCCGCACTCTGTCCGGGTACAGCTCCGCGTCTGACTCTGTTGTTTTTTTGATATTCTAATTGTTGAGAGATTCTTATCTTTTCATCAATATTTGGTTTTCCAGTTGTTGGGTCCATTGTTAGGTCATACAACTGTTCATAATATTTGTTTGGAGGGAGTCCCGCCTTGAAACGTTCTTTTTGTGAAAGTTTGTATGTTTCCTTGTATGGGCTATTCTCTAGAAAAAATTGATGTAATTCTTCTGGAGATTTTTCACTTGATAAGGTATATGAAACACCCGCACCAATGAATAGTAATCCACATGCAACTTTCAAAAACCCTTTGTAACTCATATTAAATATAGTAAGTAATTTAATAACGTAATTTATCTGATTAAATTATGTTATGCTACAGTAGTGTACTGTTTTAAATAAAAGCCAGGAAGAATAAATGAAGCCTGACTTTTATCCAATAGTAAATTTATCCTAGCAAGGTTTGTACTTTCATTGCCAATCCCATATCACCCCCTATTTTAATTTTACCTCCCATAACAGCCATCATTGGGTTGAGGTCTCCATTTTTAAGATCCATCAAAACCGCTGCAGTTGTAGTGATGGTACAGTCCGCTTCTCCGTTTTCTTGAGAAACAATATTGGAATTTCCAGATCCATCAACATATACAATCAAGTCATCAACTTCAAATTTCAATGTACCTCCGATTGCTTCAGCTGCTTCGGCTTTCTCTTTTAATTGGTCAAATACTTCGTTATTCATTTTGTAAATTATTTAGTGCCTTAAAAATAAGGATTTATTGGGGAATTTAGCTCATTATAGTAATTCTTTTATCCGCTTATTCATCGTTGAATACAAAAAAACCTAACCCTCCTGAGTCCCTCAAAATTATGTTATCAACCTCACCTTTTGAATTGAATTCCGTTACTTCTTCTATAATTTCAATGTTTTGTTTTTTTATGGATTCTATTATTTCTAGATTATGAAACCCATTGAAATAAGTCAACGAGGGATTGAAAAATAAATGCGGACACTGCTGAGCTTGTAAAAGTGAAATAGAATCACCCGCTTCTGACTTCATTTCGATCCAACCTTTTGAAAGGTCTTTGGTTGTTGATGAAAAACCTAAAAGGCTCCAGAATTCATAACTTTTGGACACATCAAGAGTTTCTATACAGACGCCACCATAATTGCCTAGCAGGCTTTTGCTATTAGAACGAATTGCTTTTTCATCCCATGTTTTTTCTATTAATCTCACCCAAACTCCGTTGGGGTCAGTAATTAAATAACCTTCTTCTGTTTTGATTATTGGGGTGTGGGATTTAAGGTCTACTAACGTTTTGTCCCAATTGCTTTGATGCAGTTGAATACATACACGCGCTGTCCGTTCTGGATTAATTTCGATACAACATTGAGCATCGAAGGCGACACTTTTGGAGCCTAACGTTTGAGTTTTAAATCCTAATTTTTCATAAAAGACAATGCTTTGATTGAGGTCGGCTGTTGGGGTTTGAAGGGTTAGTTTCATATCTCAAATTACAAAAGTCTTTATAATTGTTAATCGAAAAAGATTATTTATTGACAAATTAAGCTTTTAAAAGTACCTTTGAATTATGAAAACACCTTCTAAGCTCACCAAGTGGCACATTATAAAACCCTGTGAAAGAGAATATCATTCCATTGCACGTTTAGCAAAAAAAAACGATTGCAGTGTTAGCTCGATTAAGCGTATGTTGTATAAAAACAGAAAGGCATACGATGCTTTTTTACTCCACGCTCCAGACCCTAAGGTTTTAAAACCTTTCCCTAACGGAGAATAGAAAACAAAGAGATGAAGCAGATTGATCATATTGGAATAGCAGTTAAAGATTTAGAGGCATCGAACAAATTGTTTGCTAGTTTATTGAATACGGCTTGCTATAAAATTGAAGCTGTTCCCGACCAACAGGTTGCTACTTCTTTTTTCAAAACAGCGGATCAAAAAATAGAATTGGTAGCGGCTACAAGTCCCTCCAGTCCAATTACAAAATTCATTGATAAAAGAGGCGAAGGCATTCATCATATTGCATTTGAAGTAGATGATATTCATGCAGAAATCGTCCGACTCAAAAGAGAAGGTTTTGAACCTTTGAGCGAAGACCCCTCCAAAGGAGCTGATAATAAATGGGTTGTTTTTTTTCACCCCAAAACCACCAATGGGGTGCTGATTGAATTGTGTCAAGAAATACGCTAATCCATGGCTCAGAAGCAGCAGCATTTCGATTTATCGCGCTACAAAGAAGAAATTCTGAAAGGGAATTCTTCTTACCTGAGTCGAGCCATAACTCTAGGCGAAAGCACCTTAGATTCTCATCGGCAACACATTCAAGAATTATTGTTGGAACTGATGCCGCATACAGGAGCTTCCATTAGGGTGGGTGTCAGTGGAATTCCCGGTGCTGGTAAAAGCACACTGATCGAACGTTTAGGGACTTATTTGATAGAAGAATTTCATTTGAAAGTTGCTGTTTTAGCAATAGATCCAAGTAGTGAATTGAATCATGGGAGTATCCTTGGAGACAAAACTAGAATGGAGCTATTGAGTAGATCCGACCAAGCGTTTATTCGACCATCTCCTTCGCAGTCAAACCTTGGAGGTGTGACCCGCAATACAAGAGAAGCTATTTTTTTATGTGAGGCTGCGGGTTATGATGTTATCCTAATTGAAACTGTAGGTGCGGGGCAATCCGAAACTGCAGTCCAATCCATGGTCGATTTCTTTTTGATGCTTCAAATTGTTGGAGGAGGAGATGATCTTCAGGCAATTAAACGCGGAATTTACGAACATATCGATTTACTCATAGTTCATAAAGCTGATCAAGATCAAGCAGATCAAGCCCGAAAAGAAGCAGCTAATTTTAAAAAAATGTTCAGCTTATTTCCGCCTAAAGAATCCCAATGGAGTACACGAGCTTTGCATTGTTCTTCACAAGAAAATAGAGGTATTGACCAACTTTGGGAAATACTTATGGAGTATAAAAAGCTGACCCAATCTTCGGGGTATTTTCAAAGAAAAAGGAACGATCAAAATATAGCTTGGTATCAAGAGTTACAACAAGAACAATTGAGCCGTTTTTTTAAAACGCATCCCAAATTGATTACCGCTCTGGATCAAATTCAGGCAGAGATGATTGCTAAAAACCGTTCACCTCTAGAGGCTTCTAAACAATTAGAAGAATTTCTGATAGACCTGTTTCCATAAATCTAATTCGATTGTTTCAGCAATGATTTTAGTAACCAAACAATTTTCGTTTTAATGGAATTGTTCGTGTCTTTATGTTCAATAGTGCTAACCAGAATATTGGGATAATCGTTTTGAATTAATGCCGATTCAATTTCTTCAATTGGATTAATTCGTTCATCTCCAGAGACCACTAAATGAATGGAATGCACATCATTTTCTACCGCTTGTTTTACTAAGTGGTTTACATCTATAAAAGTTGGAGCGAAGTCCACATCAAAACCAAGATCCGAAAACTGAATTGCAATCCGATGAAGCACATCTTGTTGCTGAAGGATTTCGGTGCTAGAAAGAAAGACACGGGGTCTTCTTCCGTTCTTATCAACGAAAGTTTTAAGTAGTTTTTCGATGAATACAACATCTGTTTTTTTTGACATAACACTCCAGTTCCAGCCTTTGACGAACTACATCAATCCCAATAATTTTTTCAACACTTTGAATGATTTTGGATAGGGTGCGTAGCGTGTGGGTAAATCCAGCCAGCGTGCTTTTTTAATAAAAGGTTTGTAGTGTGTAAAGGTATCGAAACTGAATTTTCCGTGATAGGCTCCAACCCCGCTGTGACCAATTCCTCCAAAGGGTAAATTGTCGTTTGCAAATTGTATTATAGAATCATTTGATACGCCCCCTCCAAAAGAGTAATCGCGTTGTATTTTTTTTATAAAAGCATTTCTTTTGGTGAAAACATAAAAACCTAAGGGTTTTTCATAGCGATTGATTATGGGTTTTAAATCCTCTTCATTTGTATAACTTATTATGGGTAGGAGGGGTCCAAAAATCTCTTTTTTCATGACTTCACTCTCTAGATCTGGTTCACTGATTAGTGTGGGTTCAAGATATAAATCATCTTCATTGACCGATCCTCCGTGGGCAATTGATGCATCTTTGAGCATGTTGGTTAGATGTAATAAATGCTTTTTGTTAATTATTCTTCCATAGCTGAAGGATTTTTGCGGATCATCTCCAAAGGCTTGATTGATTTCATGAATCAAGGCTTCCGTAAGCGCTTTTGTTTTTGAGCGATGAACAAGGATGTAGTCGGGAGCAATACAGGTTTGCCCACAGTTTACATATTTCCCCCAAACGATTCTTTTTGCAGACAGCTTTATGGGAGCAGTTTCATCTACAATACAAGGGCTTTTTCCGCCAAGTTCGAGCGTATAAGGCGTTAGGTGTTCTGCAGCAGCTTTGGCTATTATCTTACCAACCGGAGTACTCCCGGTGAAAATGATATAATCCCAACGTAGTTTTAGTAATTCTGTTGAAACTGCAGCATCGCCTTGAAGGACGTGAACATGTTCTGGACTGAAGGCTTCGGCTATAAGTTCCTCTACAATTTGGGCAGTATGAGGCGCGTATTCCGAGGGTTTGAGGACGACAGTATTTCCTGCTGCAACAGCTCCAATTACGGTAGTTACGGCAAGCTGAAAAGGATAGTTCCATGGACTTATGTGTAGGGTACATCCATAGGGTTCGGGAATTAAATAATCTTGGGTTGGATAATTTAATAGGGAACCTGGGACAGGCTGTGTTTTGGTCCAAGTATGGAGTTTATTGAGTACTTTTTTAATTTCATTCTTAACGATAAAAACTTCAGTCAAGAAGGATTCATACTCTGATTTTTTAAGATCTTGAAATAACGCTTTTAAGATTGCATCTTCTTTTTTCTCAATAACGGCTTGAAATTTTTTTAATGCAGCTCTTCTAAATGAAACATCTAAGGTTGTTTGTGTATTGAAAAATGTTTTTTGCTTTTGATAAAGAGTAGTTACTTCCATGATATTGATATTGTATTCCAAGGTACTATATTTTTATTGTTTTTAGAATAGTATTGAGTTTTTAACCGCTGCGTGCATTCCTAAGCTCTAGAATGGAACATGAATGTAAAGGGCTTAGTGAGCAAATTATATCCCTATATTTACCTAAATAATTTTTTAAATGAAAACACTACAAGTCGCCCTAGCGCAGATTGCTCCTGTTTGGCTGAATAAGAAAAAGACTTTGGATAAGATAAAAGAAGCCATGCTTCAGGCTGCCAAAGAAAAAGCACAGCTGCTTGTTTTTGGCGAGGGGCTTTTACCTGGTTATCCGTTTTGGTTGGCCTTGACCGATGGTGCGCAATGGGATTTAAAAATCAATAAGAGCTTACATGCTCATTACGCTCAAAATGCAGTGAATATTGAAGATGGTGATATTGAAGAACTTTGTGTTTTAGCAAGAGAACATACAATGGCAGTTTATGTAGGTGTCATTGAACGCGCAACCAATCGGGGTGGGCATAGCTTATATTGTTCTTTAGTTTATATCAATGAGCAGGGTGTTATTTGTAGCGTGCACAGGAAATTACAACCTACTTATGACGAACGCCTCACCTGGGCTCCCGGCGATGGAAATGGTTTACAAGTTCATCCGTTGGAAGGGTTCACGGTAGGTGGATTGAATTGTTGGGAAAATTGGATGCCGTTACCCAGAGCTGCGCTATACGGTATGGGCGAAAATGTTCATTGTGCCGTTTGGCCAGGAAGTGATCACAATACCAAAGATATTACCCGTTTCATTGCTCGTGAAAGTAGATCCTATGTAATTTCAGTAAGTTCATTGATGCATAAAAATGACTTCCCAACAGACACGCCTTATGTTGAAGAGCTTTTAGCCGCCGCCCCTGAACAATTAGCTAACGGAGGCTCCTGTGTTGCTAATCCCGATGGAAGTTGGCTCCTAGAACCACAACTCAATACCGAGGGTGTTTTTTATGCTGAAATTCAATTGGATCGCGTGTATGAAGAACGTCAGAATTTTGATCCTGTTGGGCATTATTCAAGACCGGATGTTACCCAGCTGCACGTCAATAGAGAGCGTCAGTCGACCATAAAAATAAAAGACTAATAACTGTATTTATTTAATGAAGCAGCATTTGTTTTCAGAATTTAAAGGATCAACCGAACAGGAGGTACGAGCTCAAATTGAAAAGGATTTGAAAAGCTTGGATTTTGAGTCGACCCTGTGTTGGGAATCTTTAGAAGGGATAACCACAAAACCGGTTTACGATCGAAACTCAAAAGAGCAAAAGAAAATTATCAATGCCTTTCCGCAGCAATGGCATTCGGCACACACAATCCAAGTAGAGCAAGACATAGAAGCGGTTATTCGTTCCTGTAAAGCAGCTGAACGATCCGATGTTGAAGTAATTCTTTTACGGTTAACAGATTCGGATTTATCCATCGATACTTTTTCGAAAGGGCTGGAGTGCATTCAAACTAGTCTTTATATCCAAGTCGCTTGTAGTCTTTCTGTTGAGCACATCGATCTACTTCACGCTAATTTTAAAGATAGAACCAACGTTATTTTTCTTTTTGATCCCATCACAAACCTTGCACAAACTGGGAACTGGTTTGTCGATCAGCATTCAGATTTAACAGTATGGCGCCACTTGTTTGGTTTCAAAGAACTTCAAAACCGCCTGTATGTAGATAATCGTATTCATCAGCATGCTGGAGCCACAATCGTTCAACAACTGGCATATTCGCTAAGTCAGGCTGTAGATTATTTGTCTGAAATACATTCAGCCAGCCAAGATGAGGTTGAGGTGTTGTTTCATCTCGCGTTGGGTAGTAATTACTTTTTTGAAATCGCTAAGATTCAAGCTTTGAAAACGGTTTTTACTTCGATTGCTTCAGCTTATGATTTTAAAATTACATTCCAAGTAATTGCAGAGCCTTCTATCAGAAACATGACGCTACAAGATTACAATGTCAATATGCTGCGTACCACTGCTGCTTCAATGGCTGCCATACTTGGAGGTGCGGATATAGTAAACAACCTGCCTTATGATGTAACATTCAATCCCCCCAATGCATTTGGGGATCGAATTGCTCAAAATCAATTGTTGATCTTAAAAATGGAAAGCTTTTTTGATCAAGTTACAAATCCAGCAGAAGGCTCTTATTA
>CBFHHG010000017.1:0-27891 GCA_965655585.1 Candidatus Arcticimaribacter sp.
CTCTCTTTATCGCTTACAAGAAGAGGTTCGAATTGTTTCTATGGGAGATTACAACGATAATCCTACAAACAAAAGCATAGCTTATCTTACGAATCAAAACCCATATCACAAAATCAAATATGACAATCGCATGACCCCTTTATTCAAAAAAGGAATTGGCTCTTTGGCCTATAACGACCAGTGGTTTTTATTCGATCAAATATTGACCAGTCCCGATTGGAAAAAAGATTCAAGCCTGAGTATTGTGGGTGTAAAGGTTTACAGCCCCGCTTTTCTTCGCAACCCAGAAGGGAAATACAAAGGATATCCCTATAGGGTACAGATTAAAGGAAATCTATTGAATGGTTATTCCGATCATTTTCCTGTATATCTATTAATGGCAGAAAAATTAGACGAATAATTTATTAGTTCAAAACACGTAAAATAAAAGCATCTGGAGTTTCTTGGTAGGCTCCACTGTTTTCCAATTCTTCTGCTATCGCTTTCCCCCGCAACGCGTCCGTATGGATTCTGCTGTGATATAAAACGTTTAAATCGACTGAACCGTCTGCATTTAAGAATGCATTCCCTGCCGTATTGAAAAGGTACAAATCAGGGTCTGTAGAATCGATGAAATTGATAAAATCTACTGCATCTAACTGCTCTTGTGTAGGTTCTGCACCTCCATAAAAAAGGGAAAAAAGCGTTTGAAATTCTAAACTACTTTGGGTAATGGTATCGATACTCAGATCCATAAACAAGGATTCCCATTTGTAGAGGTTATACGTACTCTGTGTTTCTATAGCTACAATTCCAAGAACTCCAGCGTTGTGTTCAGCTTGTAATCCATTCCATAGGGCTATTCCAGCGCCAGATGAAGCTCCTCCCAGAATTATTTTATTGGTATCAATATCTAAACTAGAAGCGAGCGATCGGATATGATTCAACAGTAAGGTTCCATCTGATAGCGATGTTATAACACCTGAACTGTTGGTACTGGTCAAATAACTGTAATTGGCATTTACTACGGCAACTTTTTGGGATATCAAGTTTTTGATGATGTCATCAAAAGGAGCTTCATAGGTATCGCTTTTATCGTTAAACAAAAAACTTCCACCGTGAAAAAAAATAACTACTCCAATTGGAGCACCATCTTTTGGCAAAAGAATATCATAGGTATTTCGTTCAGCTATCCCGTAGGAAAGGTCGCTAAAAAACAAAGAAGAATCATTTAAAGGATTCGTTTCTGGGCTTTTGTTTAAAACGGTTGTAACACGATCCTGATAGGATACTACTAAATCGCTGTCATCTGATCCACAACTAAGGACCGTAAACAACAATAAAATGAGGGTTAATTTTTTCATTATGGAGCTATTTTGAGTAAAACTACAAAAATTACTATTCTTCTAAGCCTTCGGGGTATAGGAAATTATTATAAGGGAAACGGGTTACGTGTATGTCGCGAATTGCAGCATAAACTTGTTTTCTAAAGTGTACAATATTTTCTTTTTTAGTTGCAGAAATAAACAGGGCATTTCCATTCATTTGAGCCATCCACGTTTGTTCCCATTCGGCCAAAGTGTTGTGCCGTTTTGTTCTTTCAGTAACTAAATCATCTGGTTCAATAACAAGCGGTTCGTAGGCGTCAATTTTATTGAAAACCATAAGGGTAGGTTTGTCTTGACTTTTAATCTCTGTAAGAATCAAATTTACCGAAGCAATATGGTCTTCGAAATTGGCGTGCGAGATATCGACAACGTGAAGAAGTAGGTCGGCCTCTTGTACTTCATCTAAAGTACTTTTAAAAGATTCAACCAATTGAGTGGGCAGCTTGCGGATAAATCCTACGGTATCACTCAACAGAAAAGGTAAATTCCCAATAACTACTTTACGAACTGTAGTGTCTAAGGTGGCAAATAATTTATTTTCAGCAAAGACCTCACTTTTAGCGATCGCGTTCATTAGGGTCGATTTACCCACATTGGTATAGCCCACCAAAGCTACTCGAACGAGCGCACCACGATTGCCTCTTTGAGTCGACATTTGCTTGTCGATGACCAATAATTTCTTTTTCAGTAATGCTATCTTATCTCGTACTATTCGGCGATCCGTTTCTATCTCTGTTTCTCCAGGTCCACGCATTCCTATTCCTCCTTTTTGACGCTCTAAATGCGTCCAAAGACCTTTCAGTCGTGGTAATAAATATTGATATTGTGCTAATTCTACCTGATTTCGAGCATAACTTGTTTGAGCTCGCTGTGCAAAAATATCAAGGATCAATCCCGTACGATCTAGGATTTTACATTTCAAAACCTCTTCGACATTCCGCTGTTGGGCTGGTGATAATTCATCATCAAAAACTACAGTTGTAATTTCGTTTTCAGAAACAAAAAGTTGAATTTCGTTAAGCTTCCCGCTTCCAATAAAAGTTTTGGGATTGGGGAGTGTCATTTTTTGGGTATACTGCTTTACGACTTGACCTCCGGCTGTATGTGCTAAAAAAGCAAGTTCTGCTAAGTATTCTAATGCTTGATCTTCATCTTGTCTTGCGGTAATCACACCCACCAAAACTGTTTTTTCAAAATCAAGTGTTTTCTTTTCTATCATTCTTTTAGGAGTCCCATTTTTTTAATACTAATTGTGTTCCATCAAACTCGGCAAAGGTGAAATGGGTAATCCAATCCCCAAGATTTACATAACGTGCTTCAGCTCCAATAGGAAGATCAAGGGGTAAATGGCGATGCCCGAAGATAAAAAAATCACGCTTTTCTTCAGCTAATTTTCTGTGACAATATTGAACCAACCATTCTTCATCTTCTCCCAAGAAGATCACGTCTTCGTCTCCAGAGATCATTTTATTTTTTACAGATAAATACTGCCCCAAACGCATTCCGATGTCGGGATGAATCCAACGGAAAAGCCCTTGAAAAAAAGGGGCTTTGAATATTTTTTTCATCCGCTTATACCCTTTGTCTTTGGGTCCTAAACCGTCGCCATGCGCAATGAAAAACTTTTTATCATTGATCACAAATTCTTGGGCTTGGTGATGTACAATGAAACCCAGTTCTTTCTGAAAATAATCACGGACCCAGAGGTCGTGATTTCCAGTGAAAAAATGAATCTCAACACCCTGGTCGGATAATTCTGCTAGCTTTCCGAGCACACGGACAAAACCTTTTGGCACAACTGTTTTGTACTCAAACCAAAAATCAAAGAGATCTCCTAATAAAAAAAGAACCTCCACATTCTTCTGGATGTGATTCAACCAAGCAACAAATAGGCGTTCTCTTGGAGCGCTCTTTTCTGCAGTAGGAGCCCCCAGATGGTTGTCCGAAGCAAAGTATATTTTTTTTCCCTGAGGAAGTTTCATAAACACGGGTTAGTATATAAAGATACAGAAAAGGGATTATCCAATCGCCTGTTCTAAATCATCAATTAAATCTTGAGCATCTTCAATACCAACACTGAGTCGGATTAATGAATCTACTACACCACTTTTTTCTCGTTCTACCTTCGGAATTGAAGCATGGGTCATGCTTGCCGGATGACCCGCCAAGCTCTCAACACCGCCCAAAGATTCTGCAAGGGTAAATACTTTTAAATTTTCAATGATTTTTATAGCAGCAATAAAATCTGCTCCTTTGGGGACAAACGAAAGCATTCCACCAAAATCTTTCATCTGCGCTTTAGCAACTTTATGATTGGGATGTTTTTCTAAACCGGGCCAATATACCTTTTCGATCTTGGGATGTTGGTTTAAATATTCGGCTACTGCTCTTCCGTTTTCGGAATGGCGTTGCATCCGTACATGAAGGGTTTTAATCCCGCGCAGGGTTAAAAAACTATCCATAGGCCCGCAGATTGCGCCGCTTGCATTTTGAATGAAGGATAGCCGTTTAGCAAGATCATCATCGTTTACTATCAAAGCACCAAGTACAACATCGCTATGACCACCAATATATTTAGTAGCAGAATGCATTACGATATCTGCACCAAAGTCCAATGGTTGTTGGAGGTAGGGAGAAGCAAAAGTATTGTCGACTGCTAAAATGATGTTGTGCTTTTGTGTGATTTGGGCAATCGCTTTGATGTCGATCACATTCATCATCGGATTGGTGGGTGTCTCTACCCAAACCAAACGTGTATTGGTGTTGATGGAATTTTCGACCAGCTGCACGTTGTCCATCCCGACAAAGTGAAATTTAATTCCAAACCCTTCAAATATCTTGGTAAACAAACGATAGGACCCTCCGTATAAATCGTTGGTAGAAATTACCTCATCCCCGGGTTTCAACAATTTCAAAACGGCATCGATTGCTGCCAAACCAGAGCCAAAAGCCAAACCGTGTTTTCCGTTTTCAATACTAGCCAATGCTTTTTCTAAAGCTTGGCGGGTTGGGTTGTGGGTTCTGCTGTATTCAAAACCTTGATGACCGCCTGGGGTAGTTTGAGCATAGGTAGTGGTTTGATATATGGGAGGCATCACTGCACCATAAGCCGGATCAGGTGCCTGTCCCCCATGTATGGTTTTGGTGTTAAAACGTAATTTATTTTTCATCAATAAAAAGGATAATCAGCAGTTCAAAGGTAGGGGATTCAAAGGATTTCTCCATAATATTAATGCTTTTAACAAAAATTGATTTTCTTTGTTCATAGAACTTTATGCATGGATATTTTTTACTATTTAAAAAGTTGTGATACGTGTAGACGCATCCAAAAAACATTGAATCTTCCAGATTCGATTAGTTTGATCAACATTAAAGAAAACCCACTCAGTTCAGAGCAGCTTGCGGCTTTATTTTTAAAAACGGGTTCGTATGCTGCTCTCTTCAATAGTCGAGCGCAATTGTTAAGGAAACGCGGATTAAAAGCAAGTGAGCTTTCAGAAGAAACAATGCGGGATCTTTTACTTGAACATTATTCTTTTTTAAAACGTCCAGTATTGATCTACCAAGATGAGCTTTTCATTGGCAATGCTCCAGCTACGATAGCTGCTGCAGAAATAGCACTCCATGAATAAAAGAATCTTAGCCCTTTTAGCTGCTTTTAGTGCTACAACAATTTACGGCTTAAACCATACCATTGCTAAAGTCATCATGCCTGAATATATTGGGGCCTTTGGCTTGGTGATGCTTCGTGTAGTAGGAGCCGCTGTTTTGTTTTGGATCATCAGTTTTGCCTATCCAAATGAAAAAATTGATCGTAAGGATCTCTTTCGAATTGGAATTGCAACTCTTTTTGGCATGTGCATCAACATGCTGATGTTCATCAAAGGGCTCAGTCTTTCAACCCCAATCAACAGTTCGGTTATTGTTACCCTTACGCCTATTATGGTCATGATTCTATCGGCTATATTTTTAAAAGAAAAGATTACTACAACAAAAGGCTTTGGGATTTTAATGGGCTTTGGAGGTGCAATTTTACTCATTCTACAACGAAGCGATTACACGCTGAATGCACCCAATATTCCCCTTGGGAATATCATGATGTTTGTAAATGCAATGTGTTATGGAACCTATCTGGTACTCATCAAACCAATGACTCAAAAATATACTACCATTACTTTAATGAAGTGGATGTTCCTCGGTGGTGTGATCCTCAACCTTCCCCTAACCTTTTCTGAATTTGCAGCAGTAGAATGGTCGAGCCTTCCTTTTGAAGCCATTTGGCGCATGGCATTTGTGGTAGTGGGGACCACCTTTTTTGCTTATTTATTCAATGTATATGCGCTGCGAACCTTATCTCCTACAACCGTGGGAGCTTTTGTATACTTACAACCACTGATGGGAATTCTTTTTGCGACCTATACAGGGAACGATCAATTGGATCTCATCAAAGGACTGGCAACGGCTTTAGTCTTTACAGGAGTTTATTTAGTTACCCAAAAGAAAAAAGGAGCTTAGCAATATTGATCGATCGCTGCTGCTACTCCATGATCGTGATTGGAGAGGGTGTGAAAAGGCGTAGCTGCTAAAATTTCAGGTTTGGCATTGGCGACTGCAACACCACGACCCACTTGCTCCAAGAGGGTTTGGTCGTTATAATTATCTCCAAAAGCCATCACGTCTTCCATTTCCAAATCGGGATAAACTTCCGATAAAAGATAATCGAGTGCCGATGCCTTGTCTAGCTCCTTACTTGAAATTTCCAAATAGGTGTCTTTAGAACGATAGAAATGGATCTGATCCGAAAAGTATTGGCTAATATGTTGTTCCAATTGATCTAAACCAGTAGCTTCTCCCATAGCCATAATTTTGTGAGCTCCTTGGTCTTTTTCTTTCCATAAGGCTAGCGTTTGTTCCAAGGGACGAACCTCTGGCGCTACGCGCGTATTGTTCTGCTCGCGTTTGGCCCAAAAATCCAATGCAGGAACCACCCATTCTTCTTGATTATACAAACTGAAATGGATATCTAAACTGAGCTGTTGGGTGCAGATTTGTTCAACTAACGAGAAAGGGATTGTCGTACTTTGCAATACCTGACCTTCAGAGCCGAGAATCAACGCTCCGTTATAAGCGATCAAGGGTAGCTTTGCTGTTCGTAGCTCCGTCTGAAGCAGCCGCATGGATTTTGGCATACGCGAAGAAATGAGAAGGAAAGGAATGTCTGGACTGATGCGTTTTACAGCTGCTTTAGTTTCGGCAGAAAGTCGACGATTGACGTCCAAAAGGGTTCCGTCGATGTCGGAACAGATGAGCTTACACTCCATGAATTAAATATTTGACTTTAAAGATACATCGAATCTATTTACTGGAAAGCACTTTACACCGTCCCATTTTTATTTTTTGTAGTTGATTGATTTTTAGTATATTTGATTTGAATCAGCTCCAAATCTGTTCTTTGTCATGGATAACATTTAAACTATTTATATGACTCTAGAAAAACTTTTAACCAACTTTTATAAAGAAAATGGAATTCCAGAAAAGGGTGGGATAGATAAAAATACCTTTGAAATGGACGTTCTTGGAATACAACTGAAATTACCCAATCCTCAATTCAGAAAAGATGTCATCCACATTCATGATATTCAACACCTGCTAAACTGCTGCGACACTTCTTGGAGAGGTGAAGGTTTTATAGCTGGTTGGGAAATTTCTACCGGCCTTTGGAAGCATTTTCCAATTTGTATTTTTAGTCTATGGGCTATGGGATACAGCCTTTGGATCTATCCAAAAGCGGTGTACCATGGTTTTAAAAAAGGGTTGAATAATATTGGAATTATAGACTTGAAGATTAACGAAGCTGATTTTATGAAAATGGAGTTTGACTACTTAGTACAAATCACTCAAAAAAGCACCCACACATCTATGGGAGTAATGCAATGGATCCAATTTTTATTTTGGAGCTTCCTCAGTCAGCTGCTGTTTTTATTTCCCTTTATACTCATAGTTGGATTCTTGTTTTGGCTGTTCTAAAGGTTGTATAAACTTCGCTTAATCAGAAAGCGTGTTACTGCTAAACCTTTTTTATGTACATTTAGTATATGGACAGAAAAACATTTATACAAAACGCTGGAATTATTGGTGGGGCAGCAATGCTCCCATTCGTTGGCTTTTCAACTTTAAAACAGCCCAAATACAAATTGGGATATCAATTGTATTCCATCCGGGACGAGATGGCGAAAAATCCAATCGCAACCCTAAAAGCACTCAAAGCTATGGGCTATCAAGATTTTGAAACCTATGGTTTTGACGCTAAAAAAAATATATTTTATGGGTTTAGCGCTTTAGAATTTAACCACATCCTTGAAGATTTAGAGCTGACTGTTACTTCTGGTCATTATGGATTTGCACCCTTTATAAAGCAATCCGATGACGCCTTACAACGCTATGTAGATCGCTGTATTATAGGAGCCAAAGCTGTAAACAGTAAGTACATCACTTGGCCGTTTATTCAACCTGAACAGCGCAACCTAGAGACCTACAAATTAATGCCCCATAAACTCAATTTAATTGGAAAACAAGTTACTCAGGCTGGCTTAGGGTTTGCATATCACAATCACGGTTATGAATTTAAAGACTATGGTGGTACCCATGGCTTTGAGATCATCCTAAACCAAACAGATCCTGAATATGTAAAGTTTCAAATGGATCTGTATTGGGTAATGCATGCAGGAAAGTATACCCCTAAAGAATTGGTTGCTGCTCATCCAGGGCGTTATGTGATGTGGCACATCAAAGACATGGACAAAATTACACGTGACTATTCTGAGTTAGGAAATGGGTCCATCAACTACCACGACATCCTCCCCGATCCTGTTGCGTCTGGATTGGAATTCTTTTATATAGAACAAGGTGGTAATTATGCTGTTAACTCCAAAGAAAGCGCTGCCACAAGTGCACATTATTTCAAAAAAGAACTTCAACAATATCTATAAGCGTTTGGTTTATCTAACGATGTAGGTTAAAAAACAGCTTGTACTCCAAAAAATCCCCTCAACCGAATGGCTTTACTTTCGGGAGCACAATTCCTGAAATAAGTTGCATAGTTTATTGAAGCGTATTACATTTAAAGAAGAATTTAAATCAGATGAAAAAAATAATACTTGTCCTATTTACCGGCGTGCTAACCGCATGTGGTGGTGGAGAAAAGAAAAAAGGTTTTGAATACAATCGAACAAAAACCGAAGAAAGCAAAACTATTTCTAAAAAACAATCTACCCCAATAGACCTATCAAATAAAGGAATTGGTCCAATCCAATCGATGCGTTTTGATGACAGTATCAATGAAGAATTGGTAGCACAAGGTGCAACTGCTTTTAAGCAAAAGTGTACTGCTTGTCATAAAACCAATGCCAAATTGATCGGTCCTGCAATGGAGGGTATTTACGAAAGAAGGTCACCAGAATGGGTTATGAATATCCTGTTGAATCCAACAGAAATGCTCAAAAAAGACCCGATTGCTAGTGCGCTTTTAAAAGAATACAACAACATTCAAATGCTCAATCAGAACCTGAGTGAAGAGGAAGCACGTGCAATTGCAGAATACCTAAGAACGCTCTAGTAATAAATCAGTAAGCTTATAGTGACCAAGCTCTTCCGCCGGTTGCTTCTTCTACTGATATACATCCTTTTTGTTCACCTGGAACAGGAGCATAAGCCAGAACGGTTTCTCCGATTACTTCAGAATTTTTGAAGGCAAATACCGCTAAACTTCTCAAGCTGTTTATCATTACTTGTCCAGCCGCTTCTTCGGGTACAGCAGGAGTTTCACCTTTTTTCAAAGCCTCTGACCAGGCATCAAATGCTTTGCCTCTTGCTTCTTGAGTAGCTTCATCGGCTCTTAAAAAACGGTTCAATTGAACGTCAACATCTTCGTTTGTAATGTCTGATACTTCAGTTTTCCCAGCAGCTTCAAGGGTTAATTTAGAAACGATTGGCAGCGCCATCTGAGCAAAAGTTCGATCCTCAGGGCTGGCAACAAATTGCATATAGCCGTCCATAAACTGCGTAAGATTCAAATCGTTTGCACCCGGTGTTGTGGTTGTTGGCAACATTACGTCAACTACTTTACTGACAAATCCTGCTTGTTCAGGAGTAAAAAATTCAGGAGCCCAAGCTGCTGCTCCAGTTTGACAACTTTCAAGTAAGCTTACAACTGTTGAACTTAAGGTTAGTGCTCCAAACGAAAGTCCAATATTTTTTAATGCGGTTCTTCTTTGCATGATCTAGGCTTTTAAAGGTTCATTTTTTTTAATTCTTTTACAGCAAAATCTACTGCTCTTGCGGTCAATGCCATATAGGTTAGCGAAGGATTTACATTCCCTGCAGAAGTCATTGCAGCACCATCAGTAACAAATACATTAGGTACTTCGTGCAATTGGTTGTTTCCGTTAAGAACTGAAGTTTTAGGATCACGTCCCATTCGAGCGGTTCCCATTTCATGAATCCCTAAACCTAAATGATAATCGTTGTCGTATCCAGAAACATTTTTGAATCCAGCATTATCTAACATCTCCATGGCTTGTGTTTTCATGTCTTTCCGCATATTCATTTCGTTTTCAAAAAGAGTTGCGTTAAAAGTAACGGTAGGAAGGCCCCATTGGTCCAGTTTGTCGTAATCCAACACCATTTTGTTTTCGTGATAAGGTAAAACTTCTCCAAAACCGTTCAGACCGATGGTCCATCCGCCTGGGTTGAGAATTGCTTCTTTAAATTCAGGGCCATAGGCCATCTCTTTTACGTTTTCAGTCCAAGAACCTCGACTACCACCACCTTGATATCCATAGCCTCTCACAAAGTCTTTTTGATTGGTACTCCCTCCTAGGTTTCTAAAGCGCGGAATAAATACACCGTTGGCTCTTCTCCCTGTATAATATTGATCTTCATATCCTTCAACATCTGCGCGAGCACCTACTTGAAAGTGATGATCCATCAGGTTGTGTCCTAATTCTCCTGAAGCATTTCCCATCCCATTTGGAAAAGCAGCCGATTTAGATTGCATTAAAATCGAAGTACTTGCAACCGCAGAGGCACACAAGAAAATCACTTTGGCTTTATATTCGGTAGTCTCTTTCGTTATTGCATCAATAACACGGACTCCGGTAGCCCGTTTGGTTTCAGGATCATAGAGAACTTCGTGCACTACAGCATTTGTTTTCATAGTCATGTTCCCGGTTTCTTCTGCCATTGGAAGTGTAGAAGAGTTACTACTAAAGTAAGCCCCAAAAGGACATCCTCTAGCACATCGGTTACGATGCTGGCAGGTAATTCTTCCTGCACCTGGTTTGGTTCCTTCTGTAATATGAGCAACACGCCCGATCGTTAAAAGGCGATCGTTATATTGATCTGCAATTGATCCTTTCAAATGGTCTTCCACGCAGGTCAATTCCATAGGCTTTAAAAACTCACTATCTGGAAGTTGGGGTAAGGATAAACGCTCACCACTAATCCCTATATGGCGTTCTACGTAGCTGTACCAAGGTGCGATATCTTCATATCGGATCGGCCAGTCAACTGCAATGCCTTCTTTTGCATTCGCTTCAAAATCTACATCACCACGGCGGTAACTTTGACGTCCCCACATCAGTGATCGACCACCAACGTGATAACCTCGACACCAATCGAATTGTTTTTCTTCATTGTAGGGGTGATCAATATCATCTACAAAAAAGTGTTTCAAAGATTCTCGGGTAGTATAGCCTGTTCTACTTTGTTTTGGCTGTCTTTCTTTTGTTTCTTGGGTAATGACATCTCCGTGAGGAAAATCCCATGGATCTTTATTCATGGTTGGGTAATCTTCAATATGTTTGACCATCCTACCCCGTTCAAGGACAAGAGTTTTCAATCCTTTTTCAGTTAATTCTTTTGCAGCCCAACCGCCGCTTATTCCCGTTCCAACAACGATGGCGTCGAATTCGGTTGTATTATCATTTGTGAACATATTAAAGTATTTTTGAGATTCAATAAATATAGATACAAAGATTGTGAATAACGCATCTTTTTAGTTAGATTTAAACATAAATGCAATTTAAAACGTTTTCGTTTTAAAAATATGCTATACAACAAATTAAAAATCAGTTAAGAAACTGAATAGTGGTAGATTAGGTTTGAGTTTATTTAAAATTCAAAATGAACCCTATTTTAAAACAAAAAATCAGCCTTTGCTGACTTAGATACTAACAACAATTAAACAAACTAGGATTATGAAAAGAAGAAACTTTATTATGAAAAGCGCAGTTGTAGGACTTGGCCTCACTTCAGTAGGAGCATATGCATACAACAACCTTCAAGTGGCACGTTCCCCTCTCTCAAACGGACTGATAACAGAACCTTTTTTCAAACTGTCTTTAGCTCAGTGGTCACTGAACCAAGCAATTCGAGGTGGAAGCATGGACCCCTATACTTTTGCATCAAAGTCCAATGAACTTGGTTTTGAAGGCTTAGAATATGTAAGTCAATTATACACCGATGTTATAGAGTCTAAAAACCAAGCTGCTGCGCACGCAAATTTCATAAAAAAGAGTAATGAAGAAGCTGGAAAACACGGTATGAAAAATCTTCTAATCATGATTGATCGAGAAGGAGACTTGGCAGTTGCTTCTGCTGCGGAAAGAAAACAGGGTGTAATTAATCATCACAAATGGGTAGAAACTGCTGCTGCTTTAGGGTGTCATTCCATTCGCATCAACCTTTTCGGTGTTACAGATCCAGAAGCATGGGCAGAATACTCCAAAGAAAGTCTCTTAGCGCTGGGAACCTATGCAGCGGCGTTCAACATTAATATAATGGTCGAAAACCATGGTTATTTGTCATCCGATGCCGGTTTACTTATGCAGGTACTCAATGACGTAAACCTCCCCAATTGTGGAACACTTCCTGATTTTGGAAATTTCTGTTTGGAACGTTCAGGAGGAGCTCGATGGGATTCAGCATGCGTAAAAGAATATGATCGTTATCAAGGAGTTGAGGAGCTTATGCCTCGAGCCTTTGCGGTCAGTGCCAAATCTCATGACTTTGACGCTGCAGGAAACGAAACCCATACCGATTACAAACGCATGATACAAATTGTAAAAAATGCTGGATTTAACGGGTATATTGGGGTTGAGTATGAAGGAAAAGTACTGAGCGAAGAAGCTGGTATTTTGGCTACGAAAAATTTATTATTAAAAGCAGCTCAAGAGTTAAGCTAACCAAACAAATCTTTTATGAATACGAAAACAAAATTTCAACTATCCCTAATGATGTTTCTCCAGTTTTTTATCTGGGGAGGATGGTTCGTAACCTTAGGTACTTTTTTAGGAAATAACTTAGGGGCATCTGGTGCCGAAACAGGAATGGCTTTTTCGACCCAATCTTGGGGAGCAATCATCGCTCCATTCTTCATCGGGTTGATTGCCGATCGGTATTTTAATGCTGAAAAAATCTTAGGGGTATTGCATCTTATTGGAGCGGGCTTGATGTATTTCATGTCGCAGACAACTTCTTTTGAGGCCTTTTATCCTCTTGTATTTGCTTATATGGTAGCCTATATGCCTACCCTGGCCTTAGTGAATTCTGTTTCTTTTTTCCAAATGAAAGATCCCGCAAAAGAATTTTCAATCATCCGAGTTTTTGGAACCATCGGTTGGATTATCGCCGGCTTATTAATTAGCTACTTCCAATGGGATTCTACGGAATCTATCAGTCAAGGAGCCTTGAGCAATACCTTTACCATGGTTGCTGTTGCTTCTTTAATTCTTGGCCTCATCAGTTTTACGCTTCCCAAAACACCCCCCTCACAATCTGAAGGTGCTGTAAGTGTTTCTGATATACTGGGGTTAGATGCTCTTAAGCTTTTAAAAGACCGGAACTTCCTTATGTTCTTCATCACTTCTATTTTAATTTGTATTCCATTGGCGTTTTATTACCAACAAGCGAATCCATTTTTAGTGGAACTGGGGATGGAAAATCCAACGGGTAAAATGACCTTAGGGCAAATAAGCGAAGTCCTCTTTATGCTCCTTCTTCCCTTCTTTTTCAAGAAGTTTGGATTCAAAAAAACTTTGTTGGTTGGGATGTTAGCTTGGGCAGTTCGGTATACGCTTTTTGCTTATGGGAACGCAGGCGAACAAGCCTTTATGCTGATCATCGGAATTGCATTGCATGGAATTTGTTATGACTTTTTCTTTGTGTCGGGTCAGATCTATACTGACTTTAAAGCTGGTGAAAAAATAAAAAGTGCCGCTCAAGGATTGATTACCTTAGCCACCTACGGAGTAGGAATGCTCATTGGATTTTGGGTAGCTGGAAAAATATCAGATCAAAATATGTTTGCCGATGGAACCCATAATTGGGAAGTAATCTGGCTACTCCCAGCAGCATTTGCATTAGGAGTCATGGTACTGTTTATGCTGATTTTTAAAAATGAAACAATTGAACTTAAAAAAGAATAACATTGAGTAATAAAATACGCTTAGGGATTTTAGGAGGAGGGGGAGATTCCCTCATCGGAGTTGTACACAGAATTGCATCCAATATGTTTGATCGTTACCAATTGGTTGGTGGCTGCTTCAATCCCAACATAGAAGACAACAATAGTTTTGCCGAACGCATCGGCATTCCGTTAAACCGGGTTTATTCGAGTTTTGATGTGCTTATTGAAGAAGAACTGAAGTTACCACAAGAACAGCGCATGGAGGTCATCTCAGTTTTAACTCCCAATTTTTTACATTTCCCCATGGCAAAAAAACTGCTTGAAAATGGGTTTAATGTCATTTGTGAAAAACCACTAACAACTACCTATGCCGAAGCTCTAGAGTTGGAGGCAATCCAAAAAGAAAAGCAGGCCGTGTTTGCCGTTACCTATACCTATACGGGATATCCTATGGTGCGTCAGATGAAGGATATGATTCGCAGAGGGGTATTGGGAACCATCCAGAAAGTTGATTTACAATACTATCAAGGATGGATCAATCCGGTCATTCATGAACCCGAAGAACGATCCAAAGTATGGCGCTTAGACCCTGAAAAAGGAGGATTGAGTTGCTGTATAGGAGATATTGGTACCCATGCCTTTGACATGCTAGAATATGTCACGGGGATGGAAGTTAAACAATTGTTGGCCGACCTCAATATGCTTTATCCGGACAACAACTTAGATGTTGATGGTACCGTTTTGATTCGCATGTCTGAATATTGTAAAGGAGTTATTCGAGCAAGTCAAATTGCTACTGCGGAAGAAAATAACTTTACTGTTCAAATTTATGGAAGTAAAGGGAGTTTGAAATGGCAACAAGAAAACCCCAATGCTTTGATCCACCTTACGGAAGATTTACCTATGCAGGTTTTAAAACCCGGTCACGACTATCTCTCAGAGTTTTCGTTAGATGGCAGTAAAATTCCACCCGGACATCCCGAAGGAATTTTTGATTCAATGGGGAATATTTACAACGGAGTTGCCAAAGCCCTTCGCAATGAACTGCATGATGCGGGGGCGTTTCCAACACTACACGATGGGGTTCGAGGAATGCTTTTTATTGAAAAAGTATTGGATTCAAACGCCAATGGTAACACATGGGTTACTTTATAAAATTATAGATTTATGAAAACAGTAAAAGGACCCGCTATATTTTTAGCGCAATTCGTAGACCAAAATGCACCCTTCAATTCTCTCGACGGCATGTGCAAATGGGCTGCTGATTTGGGGTATAAAGGAATTCAAATACCCACTTGGGAGACCTTTCTAATTGATTTAGACAAGGCTGCCGAAAGTCAAACCTATTGCGATGAACTCAAGGGAAAGGTAAACTCCTATGGCTTGGAAATCACCGAACTTTCTACACACTTACAAGGACAATTGGTGGCTGTTCACTCGGCATACGATTTGATGTTTGATAACTTTGCGCCCGACGCCTACAAGAACAATCCAAAGGCGAGAACGGAGTGGGCTATTGAAACCGTAAAAAAAGCAGCCATAGCTAGTCGTAGATTAGGCCTCAATGTTTCGGCTACCTTTTCGGGTTCTCTACTCTGGCATACTTGGCATCCTTGGCCACAGCGTCCCAAAGGATTGGTCGAAATGGGCTTCGAAGAACTGGCCAAACGCTGGTTACCAATTTTGGACGTGTACGAAGACAACGGGGTCGATCTGTGTTATGAGATTCATCCTGGAGAAGACTTGCATGATGGGGTTACTTTTGAGCGTTTTTTGAAAGCAACAGGGAACCACAAAAGAGTGAATATACTGTACGACCCCAGCCACTTTGTACTACAACAACTCGACTATATCACCTATATTGATCACTACCACGAATTCATAAAATCTTTTCACGTAAAAGATTCTGAGTTTAAACCCAATGGCAAAAAAGGTGCCTTTGGTGGCTATGGTGATTGGATTGATCGAGCTGGACGTTATCGTTCGCCAGGTGACGGTCAAATTGATTTTAAATCAATCTTTACAAAACTAACAGAATACGGCTGCGATGTTTGGGCCGTAATGGAATGGGAATGCTGCATCAAAAGTCCAGAACAAGGAGCTAGAGAGGGAGCCCCATTCATTCAAAGTCATATCATTGAAGCTACTGAAAAAGTCTTCGATGACTTTGCTGGAGGATCTACCGATCCTGAACTTCTTAAAAAAATACTCAACCTTTAAAACAAAACCAATGAAAAATCTACTTGCTGTATTATGTATTTCTGTTGGGCTTTTTTCCTGTAAAGGAAGCCCAGAAAAAAAGAAAACTACTGAACCTCAAAAAGAACAAAGCGTGGAAGCTACACAAGAATGGACCTCACTCTTCGACGGAGAAACCTTAGCCGGATGGCACCAATATAATGGAGAAGGAATAAGCGATCAATGGGCTGTTGCAGACAATGCAATGGTTTTTACACCAAAAGAAAACCGAACCTATGGCGATGGGGGTAAAAATATAGTTACCGACAAAGAGTACACCAATTTTGTTCTATCCATTGAATGGAATGTGTCTGAAGGTGGAAACAGTGGGATCTTCTGGGGCGTCCAAGAAAGTCCAGAATTTGGGGAACCCTATTTAACAGGACCTGAAATACAGGTGTTGGACAACGAACGCCATCCCGATGCACAAGCGAATCCAAAATTCCACCAAGCCGGAGCCTTGTACGATATGGTACAACCAACAGCTGATGTTTGCAATCCTGCTGGACAGTGGAACCAGGTAGTACTTACAGTTGATCACAACAAGAACAAAGGCAGTGTAGTATTGAATGGAACAGAAATTGTTACTTTTGCAGTACACGGTCCAGAATGGGATGCCCTAATCAAAGCTTCTAAGTTTGGTAACACAGCAGCATCCAATTATACGCATGCTCCTAAATTTGGAACGTTCAGAACAGGAAAAATAGGATTGCAAGATCACGGCGATCAGGTTTCCTTTAGGAATATAAAAATTAAAGAACTATAAGAACTGCATGATCACATCAATGACAGGGTTTGGGAAAAGCGAAGCACTCGTTTTAACTAAGAAGTTAACCGTTGAAATCCGAACACTAAACAGCAAAAATATTGACTTAAACTTCAGACTTCCTCATATATTCAGAGAACTAGAACCTCAACTAAGAGGCCTACTGAACAAAAAGTTAACCCGGGGTAAAATCGATGTTTCTGTTTATATTGAAGGTAATAGTGGCACCAACTCAACCCAAATAAACAAAGAGGTTATTGATGACTATATTGCGCAACTTCAACAGATTCATCAAGGGGAAGCAACTGAATTACTTAAAATGGCAATTCGACTACCTGATGCACTTAAAACAGAGAAAGAAGATTTAAAAGAAGAAGAAAAAGAAGCCTTACTAACCGTATTTGATTCTGCTTTGGAGCGTGTCAATGACTATCGTAAAAACGAAGGAGCTGCATTAGGAAAAGATTTTGTAATTCGCCTTGATGTAATTAAAAACTTACTTGACGATGCAATTCGTATTGATCCTGAACGAAAAGAAAAGATCACCCTCAAGTTGAAGACTGCACTGGATCAACTAATATTAGAAATTGACCAAAACCGTTTGGAACAAGAGCTGATCTATTATTTAGAGAAATACGACATTACAGAAGAAAAAGTGCGTCTTGCAAATCATTTAGCTTATTTCAATGAAATCATGGCACAAGAACAACCCAATGGAAAAAAACTTGGTTTTATTGCTCAAGAAATAGGCAGGGAAATCAATACCATCGGCTCAAAAGCAAATCACTCAGGGCTTCAAAAGATTGTCGTTCAAATGAAAGATGAACTCGAAAAGATAAAAGAACAATTGCTTAACGTACTTTAAATGCAAGAAGGAAAATTATTTGTTTTTTCTGCCCCATCCGGAAGCGGTAAAACAACTTTGGTACAACACCTTTTAACCCAAGAACTTCCACTTGGGTTTTCTATTTCTGCAACTTCAAGAGAACCTCGAGGGGCTGAAATCAACGGAACTGACTATCATTTTCTTTCCTTAGCAGATTTTCAACAAAAAATAGATGCCAACGCTTTTATAGAATTTGAAGAGGTTTACGCGGGGGTGTTTTATGGAACCCTAAAATCCGAACTGGAACGCCTTTGGTCGCAAGGCAAACATGTGCTTTTTGATATTGATGTCAAAGGAGGCCTTCGAATCAAAGAACAATACCCCGATCAGACGCTAGCTTTATTCATTCAACCACCCTCCATAGAAGCCTTAAAAAAGCGTTTAAGTGGTAGAGGCACAGAGGATGAAAAAGCGATTGAAATGCGACTCGCTCGCGCCGAAGAGGAACTGAGTTTTGCACCCCAATTCGACAGCATAATCATCAACGATGATTTGGAGGTCGCTAAAAAACAAGTGGTCGCTCAGGTAACCCAATTCATGGGACTTTAACGTTACAATCTTCCTATATTTATAGCATGAAAAAAATTGGGCTTTACTTCGGAACATTTAATCCCATCCACGTCGGACATCTTATTTTGGCAAATCACTTTGCTGAAACAACGGATATTGATGCGGTATGGTTTGTTGTCACTCCCCAAAACCCCATGAAGAAAAAAGATTCTATTTTAGAAAATCGGCAGCGATTAGAATTGGTGTACCGAGCGACCAAAGACTATCCAAAACTCCATCCTTCTGACATTGAATTTGAATTGCCTATACCCAATTACACCGTCAACTCCCTGACCCTGTTAGAAGAAAAACATCCCAACAAGCATTTTATACTTCTTATGGGAGAGGATAATTTGGTAAACTTTCCCAAATGGAAAAACTATGAATTAATTCTAGAGCGTTACGAAGTCTATGTATATCCTAGACATTCCAAGCGACCCATCCCAGAGCAGTTACAAGATCACCCGAAAATAAATTTAATCGATGCTCCCAAGATCGAATTGTCTTCTTCCGCAATTCGTAATGCAATAAAAAAAGGGCAAAACGTACAACCATTACTACCACCAGAGAGTTGGTCTTACCTCGATGAAATGAATTTTTATAAATAATTGTGTTTTAAAAAATTATTTATCTTTGAGATGAATACATTCCCAAATCTATTCTACTACCATTATCCTAAACTTCATCCCAATGAAAAAATCATCCTACAGCCTACTGCTTTTGTGCACTTTTAGCTTTTGCTTTGCGCAAGAAAAAACAACCTATACCAACGAACGCGGAGAGGTACACTTATGCGGTCCTTTTAACATCAATGAACTGGAGGATGATTCGCTTTATGCCTCTTGGTATAACAAACGATACAACGAATTCAAGTTAGACGAAACAACCTACTCTTGGTCTAGCGAGCTCAATGATGTTGAAGTAGACATCTATATGGGCACTTGGTGCGGAGACAGTAAAGAATGGGTGCCTAGCTTTCTAAAAATTTGGGATCAACTGGGTTTAGATCGAAAAAAACTAAGTTATACGGCTTTATACGACATCGACGAGCACTATAAGCAAGGTCCAAAAGGGGAGGAAAAAGGGAAGCAAATACATCGTGTCCCCACCTTTATTTTTAAAAGAGACGGAAAAGAAATTGCACGAATTGTAGAAACACCTCAGAACGACTTACTGACCGATATTGGGCAAATTGCGCTCGGATTACCCTCAAAACCCAATTATAGGGCAGCAAATTATTTGATGAATCTTCTAGAAGAAAAATCAGTAGCAGAAATTAGAGCGGACCTGAACAGGTATTTTTATAAAACCTATGATCATCTTGGTAAAAGTAGTGAGTTGAACACCTTAGGCAATGTATTTCTTCATTCCAATCGAATTGAAGAAGCGGTATTAGTCTTTGAATTCAATTTTTATTTTTTCCGATACGACCCCTATATCATCGGTAGCTATGCAAAAGGACTTGCAGTGCAAGGAGAAACAAAAAAAGCAAAGGAGTTTTATGAACGTGCCTTGAAAATTCATCCTGAGAATAAATGGGTTAACAAATTATATAAGGAATTACTAGAAAGTAAATCCGAAGCTAAAGGAGAAACAGAAGGTTAATATCGTTCTAAAATCTCAATCAATTGCTTTGTCAAAGCCTCCCTACTCCAATCCCCCAGTTGTGGAAACGTATTTCGAATGGATTTTTTTTTGGTAATTGCTAATTGAATGAATTCTAAAATAGCCGATGTGTCGTTTTCGTCTAACATGGCTGCAGCTGATCCTTGCTTTAAAAAACGTCCAGCTTCAGAGTCGGGATTTCCAATCGAGAGTATGGGGATTCCGGTTGCAATATACTCCAACAGTTTTCCGGAAATCATTTGAGTTTGCGCTCCTAGAAATATGAAATTCAGTAAAAGATGGGCGCGTTTCATTAAACCGATTGCGTCTTTGTGGGATAAATACCCATGATATACTACTTCAATTTTAGGGTATTCGGCTTGAATCTCAGATTGTATTGCTGCGGATATGGTTCCCGCCAAAGAGAGTCGAATAGGCAGTGGAGTGGAAATGGAATTCAATACACTTAAAACAGCATTATACGGCTGGTTGTGGGTGAGTAAACCGGTATAAACCACATGGAAGACATCCTCTGGTGGTTTCACTTGCACAGACTGCATCAGTGCCGCATCATATCCATTTGGGAGCGCATAAAAATTTTGTGTGACTGCTTTTACTTTTAGGTCTTGGTGTAGTTTACCGCTGATTGTGGTTAGTACTCCGTTGGCAGCTTGAAGAACTTTGGATTCCAATGCCAAGTCTTTCTTAATGCTATTTTTACTTCTATAGAATTCCTTATTATAAAATAAGTCAGACCAGGGATCGCGAAAATCGACCAACCAATTCAATTCAAATTCTTGCTGGAGTTGTAAGCCAACCAAATGAGTAGAATGCGGTGGTCCAGTAGTTATGACATGGGTTATCTTGTCTTGAGCAATGATTTTTCTTGATGCTTCAAGTGCAAAGGGCACCCATCCTTTTCGGGCATCAGGAATAAAAAAATTGCCCCGAATATAGGCTGCTATCTTCCCCAAAACACTGCTGCGGTTCACTTCTCCTTGTGGGATTCCTTTATTTCTAGAACCACTGGTTATAAGTGAATACCACTGTAAAGGCTCGCGCGTATGGGTTCTGATTACAGCGATATCGTCAACTTCTTGATTTAAAGAAGGATCGAGAACAGCATAGGAGGCCTTTTTTTCAGCAACAGTAATGATAATTGGCTCCCAGCCCAGTTGCTGAAGATGCTTGGCAAAATACATCCAGCGTTGAACTCCTGACCCTCCCGAAGGGGGCCAGTAATACGTTATTATCAATACTTTTTGTTGGGTATTCAAATGCTTTTATTCTAGTAGCAAGATACTAAAACTTTAAGCTTCTTTAGTTTTGAATTCGTTGATATCGAATATAAGAAGACTGATAGGTTCTTCCTTCAAAAACCGGATCATCGGGTAAATTCAAATGGGTTATGAACTCATTTTCGGAACGTATAACCAATTCAACTTCATTATCAATTAAAGGAATATCACTAAAATCTGGCTGTCCAGTCGGATTGTAATTGGTTCGAATTAAGCGATCCGAGGTCAACACATGTGTACTGTCATTTTTTTGTGCTAAGTCGTAAGCCAAAACATAAAAGAATTTTTCTTGGCATAAAGTACCTTCGGCAATGGTAATCTCAAATTCACTTGCTCTGAAAGTGAAATTCGTTTCTCCATTACATCCCATACCTCCACTAACTTGTGTAAAAGGTGCCTCAGCAAAACGATAAATTTTTTGGCTATAGTCCCAACTTCCAATAAAACTGAAGGGTATTTCCTCAACTGGAGGATTCCCATCTTTTTTACAATTCACAAAAGCAAAAAACAAACATAGTAATACACATCGCATAAGATAAGGTTTAGGAACTCTAAAGCTATCTCAAATAAGATGAATGTTTTACGCATTATAATTTACCTCTTATAAAGGGGAACTGAGGAGCAGGCTTCTCCGTAAAAAAGACTTTTGACTACCGGCTGTAATTTTTGAATGAGGTATACAAAGGCGTTTTCCGGAATCTCCTTTTCAGAGCAGCCTTTTACAATTACGGGCTTACCTTCGAAAGGAGATAAATCCAATTGATCAATGGCTTGAAGAAACAATTGATGTTCTAGGTCTTGCAACGATCCCCAAACAGTTTGTTTTGAAACCTTGCTAAGTTGAGCCGTAATCAAAAGACTAGCCCAAGCCGGAAGAATGGCATCTGTTGAACAAGACAATGCGACATAATGTTCTTGGTACATAGACCAGTCATGAGAGGTAATTGCTGTTCTAAATTCTTTTTCTCGTAAAATAAAACCCTGATCCAACCATTGACTTAAATCAATTTGGGTTCGAACTCCCTCGACGTAGAGGTCTTCTAGATCAAAGGTGATCAGAACACTCTGTGCGACTTTATTTACGATTTCATCTCCCATGATTTTTTATAAAAATCCGAGTTCCAATTTGGCCTCTTCACTCATTAAATCTTGAGTCCATGGGGGGTCAAAAGTGATTTCAACCTCGGCATCGTTTACTTCGTCGAGCGATTTCACTTTTTCTTCTACCTCAACTGGAAGCGTTTCTGCTACAGGACAATTTGGAGTTGTTAGGGTCATTAATATTTTTACATCTCGATCTTCGTTTACAAAAACATCGTATATCAATCCGAGTTCATAAATATCAACCGGAATCTCGGGATCGAAAATAGTTTTGAGAACATTAACCACTTTTTCTCCTAACTCTTGGGTATCTAACGTGTTTTCTGACATAATTAACTGAGTTGTGTTTGGAACGCAATGGCGTACATTTTAATTTGTTTAATCATCGAAACCAAACCATTAGCTCGTGTCGGTGATAGATGTTCTTTAAGCCCGATTTGATCGATAAAACTCGTGTCGGCAGCTAGAATATCTTTGGGGTGTTGATTCGAAAATACCCGAATCAAAATTGCAATAATCCCTTTGGTAATGATGGCGTCACTATCGGCAGTAAATTCCAATTGATTTTCTCTGAGTTCAGCGTGAACCCAAACCTTACTTTGACAACCTTTGATGATGTTGTCATCGGTTTTGAATTCTGGACCAATCAAAGGGAGTGATTTCCCTAAATCGATCATGTATTCGTAGCGCTGCATCCAGTCTTCAAACATCGCGAACTCTTCTATAATCTCTTCTTGTATTTCTTGTATGCTCATAATACGCTAAGGTAACGCTATTTATTCCAACATTTGAATGGCACGTTTCAGTGCTTTGATCATCGTGTCTATTTCTTCTTTGGTATTGTAAAAAGAAAAGGAAGCACGAACCGTTCCCGGGATTTTATAAAACTTCATAATGGGTTGTGCACAATGATGCCCAGTACGAACGGCTATTCCCAATTTATCTAGAATACTACCAATATCGTAGGGATGTATTTCATTTACATTAAACGAAACTACCGCGGTTTTCTGTGGTGCTTCTCCGTATATACGAACACCCGCTATCGCTTTCAGTTGTTCCGTTGCATAGTCTAACAATTCTTGTTCATAAGCGGCAATAGCATCAAAACCAATCCCGTTCATATAATCAAGTGCAGCTCCAAAAGCAATTCCTCCTGCTATGTTTGGCGTACCTGCTTCGAACTTATGCGGTAAATCAGCATAGGTTGTTTTTTCGAAACGTACCTCAGCGATCATTTCTCCTCCTCCCTGGTAAGGAGGAAGCATATTCAATAAAGATTCTTTTCCATACAACATCCCAACCCCGGTTGGTCCACATAATTTGTGGGCAGATGTAACGTAAAAATCAACATCTAGAGCCTGTACATCGGCTTTGATGTGAGGTGCAGCTTGGGCACCATCTATAAGCACTTTTGCTCCAATGGCATGGGCTTCTTTAATGATTTCGTCTATGGGATTCACAGTCCCTAAAGCGTTGGACACATGGTTTACAAAAACCAGTTTGGTCTTTTCTGAAAGTAATGCTTTGTATGCCTCCATCTCCAAGACCCCGGTTTGGTTCATAGGAATAACTTTTAGAACTGCTCCAGTGCGTTCGCACAACATTTGCCAAGGCACAATGTTGGAGTGATGTTCCATAGCCGAAACAAGCAGTTCATCGCCAGCTTGAAGGATTTGAGTGTAACCTGAAGCAATGATGTTGATGCTGTGCGTTGTCCCAGAAGTCATGATGATTTCGTGAAGATGAGCTGCATTAAAATGGTTTTGAACCGTTTTTCTTGCACCTTCATAAGCATCCGTAGCTTCTTGACTCAGCGTATGAACTCCACGGTGGATGTTGGAATTGTAATTCCGGTAATAATCAGCAATCACATCGATCACCTGATTGGGTGTTTGTGAAGTTGCTGCATTATCAAAATATACCAGCGGTTGGCCGTTTACGGTTCGCTCCAGTATGGGAAAGTCTTTTCGTATGTTTTTTATATCAAACATCCGTTATAAGTCATGTCCTATGCTGACCCCTAATTTATCGGCGATCAGCTTGTTAATTCGTAGTTTCAATGCAGGAATTTTTACGCTTTCCAGTACATTATTTGCAAAGGCATAGGTAAGCAATCCTTTGGCTTCCCTTTTAGGGATTCCACGGGAACGAAGATAAAACATCGCATCTTCATCGAGCTGACCAATCGTACACCCGTGAGAACATTTTACATCATCCGCAAAAATCTCCAACTGAGGCTTGGTATTGATCGTTGCCGTATCATCTAATAGGATGTTATTATTTTTTTGGAAAGCGTTTGTTTTTTGTGCAATCTGATTTACATAGATTTTACCATTAAAAACACCCACTGATTTATCCGCATAAATCCCTTTATAATCCTGATGACTTTCGCAATTAGGTTCTGCATGATCTACAAGAGTATAGTGATCTACATGTTGACGATCGCCGATGATGGTCACTCCTTTCATCGTTGAATCAATATATTCTCCTTGTTGATAAAAGTTCAGGTTGTTTCGAATGATTTGTCCTCCAAAAGAGAATGTATGTACACTCACATGACTCTTGCCTTTTTGAGCAACATAGGTGTTGTCAATAAGAGAGGCTTCATCTAAATCATTCTGTACTTTATAGTAATCCACTACAGCGTTTTCAGCTGCAAAAATTTCGGTCACGGCGTTAGTCAATACCTGATGCGGTACAAGACTTTGATGGCGTTCAAAAATCTGTACTTGTGCATTTTCTTCCGCTACAATTAAGTTACGTGGCTGCAGCAACATAGGTCCTTGTTCACTGGTCGAAAAATGAAGGATTTGTATGGGTTTTTCTGCTACAACCGATTTTGGAATATAGATATAAGCACCTTCTTTAGTGAAAGCCGTATTCAATGCAGTAAGGCTATCGTCTTTTTTGGCGATGGTATTGAAATAGGTTTCAATAGTAGTTTTGTACTTATCTTTAGTAAGCGCCGCAGAAAGCAAACAAACGTCGATACCGTCGTGGGTAGTATCCGATAAGAATGGGTTATAAATTCCATCAATAAAAACAACCTTATAGGTGTCAATATCATATAAAAAATACTTTTTTACATCTTTAAGTTCTATTGTTGTTTCATTTTTAGGGAAAATCGAGTAATCGTTTTTTAAAAGCTTTGCTAAGGAAGTATACTTCCAAGCTTCGTCCTTTTTGGTTGGAAAACCAGATGCTTCGAATTGCTTTAAACTACTAGAACGTATTTCATGGATAGGAGAAGACAGATCCAACTGTTCTTCAAAAGCCATAAAAGAGGATATTAATTTTTCTTTTAAATCCATAGTTAGTCCACTAATTGTTTAATCCAATCATATCCTTTTGCTTCCAATTCATGCGCCAATTCTTTGGTGCCTGACTTTACAATTTTACCATTGTAAAGTACATGAACGAAATCGGGAACGATATAATCGAGTAAGCGTTGGTAGTGCGTAATAACCACCACCGCATTGTCTTTGCTTTTTAATTTGTTAACGCCATGCGCAACGATCTTAAGTGCGTCGATATCCAAACCAGAATCGGTTTCATCTAAGATGGCCAATTTCGGTTCCAACATTGCCATTTGGAAAATCTCATTGCGTTTTTTTTCTCCTCCCGAAAAACCTTCGTTTAGGGAACGGGATAAAAATTTAGAATCAATTTCTAGAAGTGCCGCTTTTTCACGAATGTTTTTCAACATGTCTTTGGCTGGCATATCTTCTAAACCCTGTGCTTTTCTATTGGCATTGATCGCAGTTTTGATGAAATTGGTTACCGTAACACCGGGAATTTCTATCGGGTATTGAAAAGATAGAAAGATGCCTTTGTGTGCGCGTTCTTCCGCATCAGCTTCAGACAACTCCTCTCCGTTGAGGGTTATTTCGCCTGAACCAACTTCATAATCTTCGTTTCCAGCAATAACAGCAGCAAGTGTGCTTTTTCCTGATCCGTTTGGACCCATAATCGCGTGAACTTCTCCTGGATTTACTTGAAGATTAATTCCTTTTAAAATTTCTTTTCCTTCTACACTTGCGTGAAGATCCTTTACTGTTAACATAATTTATGTAATCTTATCCCACCGAACCTTCGAGGGAAATTTCTAATAATTTTTGTGCCTCTACGGCGAACTCCATGGGGAGTTTGTTTAAGACTTCTTTACTAAATCCATTTACAATAAGCGCTATTGCTTTTTCTGTATCAATTCCACGTTGGTTACAGTAGAAAATTTGGTCTTCGCCAATTTTACTAGTTGTGGCTTCGTGTTCTATTTGAGCTGAGTTATTTCTAACTTCGATGTAAGGAAATGTATGAGCCCCGCACTGATCGCCCATAAGAAGCGAATCACATTGAGAGAAATTCCGGGCATTGGTTGCTTTGGGATGCACCTGTACTAATCCACGGTAACTGTTTTGAGAGCGTCCAGCAGAAATTCCTTTCGAGATGATCGTACTTCGTGTATTCTTCCCAAGGTGGATCATTTTGGTTCCCGTATCGGCTTGCTGAAAATTATTGGTAACCGCAATCGAGTAAAACTCTCCAATAGAATTATCTCCTTTTAAAATACAAGAAGGATATTTCCAAGTAACTGCAGAACCTGTCTCTACTTGCGTCCAAGAAATTTTAGCGTTGTTGTGGCAAATTCCCCTTTTGGTAACAAAGTTGAACACGCCCCCTTTACCTTCTTTATTCCCTGGATACCAGTTTTGAACAGTTGAATATTTAATTTCTGCCTCGTCCATAGCAACTAATTCTACTACAGCAGCATGCAGTTGGTTTTCATCTCGCGAAGGTGCAGTACAACCTTCGAGGTAACTCACATAACTCGATTCATCTGCTATCACAAGCGTTCTTTCAAACTGTCCTGTTCCTGCTTGATTGATTCTGAAGTAGGTTGACAACTCCATTGGGCATCGAACACCTTTGGGAATGTAACAAAACGAGCCATCAGAAAAAACAGCCGAATTGAGTGCTGCATAAAAATTGTCTTTTACCGGAACAACCGATCCAATGTATTTTTTGACTAAATCAGGATATTCTTTAATTGCCTCAGAAATCGAGCAAAAAATAATTCCTTTTTCGGCTAGTGTATCGCGGAAGGTTGTTGCCACAGAAACGGAGTCAACAACAATATCTACAGCAACACCTGCAAGGACTTTTTGTTCGTCTATGGATATCCCAAGTTTTTTAAAGGTGTCCAGTAATTCAGGATCAACCTCATCTAAGCTTTCGTATTTGTCTTTTTTGCTTGGAGCTGAGTAATATGAAATGGCTTGAAAATCAGGTTTTGTGTAGGCCACATTATGCCAATCCGGCTCCTTCATTTCAATCCAAGAACGGTAGGCATCCAAGCGCCAGTCGGTCATCCATTCAGGCTCTTCTTTTCGTTTTGAAATAGCACGAACAATCTCTTCGCTTAATCCAACAGGAAACGTTTCCGATTCGATGTCAGTATAAAAACCGTATTCATATTCTTTAGTCTCTAACTCTTTCTTTAGTTCTTCTTCAGTATATGCCATAGCATTCTTCTTTTAGAGTGAAAAGCTCTCACCACATCCACATGTCCTATTTGCATTGGGGTTATTGAATACAAATCCTTTTCCATTTAAACC